>CALGLI010000212.1 GCA_937930265.1 uncultured Veillonella sp.
GATAACACCTACCACTTTATTATAGGTCAATTCTTCTAACTGTAAGGATTCTTCTTTACGCTCCCCTTTTCGCATGTTTTTGTAGCCAATAAAGCCGGACATGATGAGCAAGAAGGAACCAAACCAGAATCGGAATCCGCTAGCATCAAAATATTCTGCCACATAGGCACCAATGATAGACCCTGGGAAGGTGGCAATACTGAACAAAATCGCTGCACTGTAGAAAACTTTCTTCTGTTTCACATAAGCGATAGTACCTGAAATGGCATTACATGTTACCGTAAACAAGGACGTACCTACCACCATAGCTGGCGTCCACTCAGGGAAGAAATATAAAAATACAGGTACGAAGATAATACCGCCACCAGCACCGATGATAGTTCCTAAGGTAGCTACTGCAATACCTAGCAAAATAAATCCTAATATACTTACTACATCCATACCTTAGTCCTCCTTAGATAGCTCAGCAAATCGGTCTAACTTATGTTTCTTAAAGACTGCTTTCATGCCCCACTTTTCTGCTTGTTTCTCAGCCTTTTTAGCTTGTTTCTCTGCCTTTTTGGCTACTTTTTGTAACACTTTTTCTGTCCAGGCATCACCATGCTCTTCTGCATAGCGTTCCCATTTAGATAACTTTTTCGCCCACTTGTCGACAGAAGGAGTCTCTTTTTTATGTTTCGACTTATCTTTGCTTTTTTCCTTCTTTTTCTTTTTTTCTTGTTTTACAATACAGCATTTGTCTCGTTCTTCTGGGATGGGAGAATGTTCTGTGCAATGTTTACAACGTTTTTTATGTTTCTTTATTGTCTCCGTTGATGACTCCATCTCAAACACATCAATAAAATTGGACTCTATACTAATATTTGTTATTGAGTCAATGACAGTATTCTCTTCATCTTTTTTAGGCGCATCATCATACTCATTGATTCGCTTCGTTTCGCTAACATTACTGAACAAACCCATAAATGAGGTCGATACTGGTTTCGGTTCTGCTGTCTCTGCTGGAGATGTATCTTCTTGGTCAGCCATCACAAAGTCTACTCCTAACGCCACACCTACATCATAGCCTTCCACACCTTCATCAGCCACAGGTTCTACTGTTAGTGTCTCTTCCAAGGAAGCTATCATGTCATACAGATAATGCTCTGTTACCATACTTTGAAGCCCACGTAGTTCTTCCCATTGCTTTCCCAATAGAGCCAACATATGAGCAAAGTTTTCTAAGTCTTCTACCACTTCCATAGCCATTTCGGGAGATTCCATATGTTGTGCCTCTAAATTTACCACATATTGCTGTTGCACTTCCTTGCAATGACTATAGGCTGTCCGCAATCCTTGTAACAATGTTTCAATCTGTTCCTGATCCAATATATATTGTTGCATACTATCCTCCTAGGACGATGTGGTGTCATCCTTCAACTTTCGTTTCCACAGAGCTCCCGTGGTGACAATATCTTCTCCAAACCGCTCTTCCAAAATATCTAGCACTTGTGCTAATCGATCTGGCTCTCTTTCTTCACTATGAAAGAGAGACTCTTGTTCCACCTCATTATGAAAGCCACTGACCGTAATCCCTAACAAGCGGAACGGTCCCTGTACATTAAGTTTATTATATAATACACAAGCCGTCTCATACAATACACATTCTCTATCCGTCTGATAGGATAATCGTTTTTGCCGTGTCTTCGTAGTAAAGTCTGGCAACCGTACTTTGATGGCTATGGTATGACCTTTCAGTCCTTTTTGGCGCAACCGCTTAGCCACATGGTGTGCAAAATAGCGCCATTCCTGATCAATCTCCTCTGGGTCCATCAAATCCCTTTCATAGGTGAGTTCATTCCCTACAGATTGCAACTCACGATTCCACTCAATAGGACGATCATCAATACCTTTAGACAGCAAATAGATGCGTTCACTTTGATGACCGCAATAGGGCTCTAACTCATGATACGAATCTAGTCGCTCAATATCTTGAATTTGATGAAAGCCACCTCTCCGTAACATTTCTTCCATATGAGCTCCGACGCCCCACAACCTACGTACCGGTAAGTGTTTAATATGAGCTACTTCTTGACCATGGGGGATTATATATAATCCATCCGGCTTTTGTAAATCTGATGCTAGTTTTGCTAAAAACTTATTCGGTCCAATTCCCACAGAGGCAACTAGTCCCGTCCGTTCCTGTATTTGTTCTTTCACAGCACGCCCCACTGCCACAGGAGATGCATAGAGTTTTCCTAGTCCTGAAATATCTAAAAAAGCCTCATCTAACGAAATGGGTTCTAAATAGGGGCTAAACCGATGCAACACCTCATGAATTTGATCAGAAATTTCATGATACCGTTCCATCCGTGGTAATAGATAGATACCATCTGGGCATAGTTTTTTAGCCTTCCCAATGGGCATGGCAGAACGGACACCAAACTTCCGAGCTTCATAACTACAAGTAGATACCACACCACGTGAAGAAAGGCCACCCACGATAACCGGGTGACCTTGTAGTTCTGGACGATCATGTTGCTCTACAGACGCAAAGAAAGCATCCATGTCTACATGCATAATCCAACGTTTCATATTATTCTGCCACCGCTTCCGGAGCATCCTCAATGCGGCAGTATTTGATTTGTGCACAAATGCACTCATCTTTTGTTTTATATAATTCAGGCAAGAATTTTACAAATTCATCAAATGCTTCTTCATTAATGGAATAGCGTGTCCACAAACCGCTACGCACAGAATTAACAATACCTGCATCAATTAATATTTTCATATGATAACTAAGGGTAGATTGAGATAACTCAAAGCTAGCCAAAATATCACAGGCACATAATTCATTACAAGACAACATGTCTACAATGTGCAATCTCGTTTCATCACTAAGAGCTTTAAAAATCGCTGCCAATCGTTCGTATGTAACTTCTAACATTCTCATTCTCCTCTATGTGTTCTAGCTGTAACCTTACCTCCTTATTATATACAAATTTTCAAACTAAATCTAATAATTTAAATGAACAAAGGATACTTTTTAGTAATACAACTATGTAATTTAGGAAAGATAAAGACGACAAAGCATAGCCTTGTCGTCTTTATGGGAAGTAAAGGATCTAAGATGTGTTCTTAGGAAAGTTTACAACTATCGTCAACATACTAATGTAACGAAATGGTTTAAGATTTGAGAGAGGGAGAGGTTACTTAAACCATCACTAAATTAGATGTTTATTTACTTTAAATTTTGCCAACTAGACCAAGATCAGCTGGATTCAATGTCTTTTCACCAGGAGTCCATTTAGCTGGGCACACTTCACCATGTTTTGCAACAAACTGACAAGCTTGTACTTTACGTACTAACTCAGCCGCGGAGCGACCAACGCCCATGTCACAAATTTCTGCGGCACGAACGATGCCTTCTGGGTCTACCACGAAAGAACCGCGGTATGCTTGACCAGATTCTTCACAGAATGTTTCGAAGAAGTCCGCCAATTCATGTTTGATATCGGATACCATAGTGTATTCAATTTTATTGATTGTAGGAGATGCATCAGACCACGCTTTGTGAACGAATGCAGAGTCAACAGATACGGAGAATACTTCTACACCCAAGTCTTTCAATTGTGCATATTGATCTTGTAAGTCTGCCAATTCTGTTGGACATACAAATGTGAAGTCTGCTGGATAGAATACAAACACGCTCCATTTGCCTTCGATGTCTTTATTGCTGACTTTAAAGATTTCTGGTTTACGGAATGCATCTAATTCAAAAGCTGGTAGTTGTTTACCGATGATTGCCATTCTAATATCTCCTTTAACATTACAAACTATACATAGCACATACTAGGTATGTGACTATGGAATTAATCTATGTATTTATCATACACTATACTTTTAGAAAAATCAATATAGAATTGTTCTCATTCTCTATACCAATAATGCATAGTTCACTTTTCTAACATGGTTTCTAGGATGACAACATCGGTTTGCTTCATCCCTTCACGGGCGATGATTGCTACCGTTTGCACTGTATGGTCAATGTCTTCTTTTACAATACCTTGACCTGCTTTAAAACTATTCTCCGTCTTGGCTTGTGTGTAGGCTAATAAGGAATTACCAAGGGACATACCTATTTTCATAGCACAGGAAGCTTTTGCTCCATCGCAAACAACACCAGATGTGCCTGCCAATGCATTTGATAAGGTTTCCCAAACAACTTCCTTGGATTCATTGAGCAAGAATGCTACACCAGCGGCTGTAGCAGAGGCGGCACTCACCACGCCACAGTAAGCGCTCAAGCGTCCAATATGTTGTTTTATGTACAATGCCAATACATTTGCTAATGCTAAGGAACGCAATGTATGGGCACGGTCAACACCGTACTCTTTTGCGTACATCATGATGGGTACCGATAGTGTAATCCCTTGATTTCCACTACCGCAGTTAATCATAACCGGCATGGAACAGCCGTCCATACGTGCATCAGAACCAGCTGCCGCATAGGCACGGGCACGATCCGCAATAGAGGAAGAATTAGAGATAATCAACTTCCCAATGTTAGATCCATAATTATTTTTCATGCCTTCTTCGGCAATGGCCATATTCAAATCTAATTGGGGGCCTAAAATGTCTTCCAATTCTTTCGCATCTACGGTGCTTGCAAATTCATAGCAGGAATCAAAGCACAACTCCATAGAATGCTTTGCCACTTCTTCTGCAGATAAAGCAATGACCACTTCGCCGTCTTTTTCGGCATAAGAAATAGTAGTATGCGTATTTTGAACAATCACCTTAGCTGTGTGTTCACCAGCCACAGCAGTGACTTCTATAAATAAGTTTTCTACCCCTTCTGCTAGTTCAATGTCACAGTAATCCGCTTCAAATAAACGGTCTGCCTCTACCACTTGGTCATGGGTAAGATCTTCTAGGACTTCTAACTCTTTTTCCGCCGTACCTACTAAGGTCCCTAAAATCAGACTATAGTAAATGCCTGTACGCCCTTCCGAGTTAGGGATGGTCACGCTTTTCGCATTTTTAATAATATTACCACTTAAACGGCCGTGAATGTGATCTGGTCGAACGCCTAATAGCTCTGCTGCTTTCGCCGCTGCAAAGGCTAAGGCAATTGGCTCCGTACAACCGAAGGCAGGTTTTACCTCCCGTTGTAATAGTTCTATATATTCGTTCATCATAACCTCCTATTGTCTTGCTCGCCTTTTTGAAAGGGTCCCCATATATAGTACCACGAGTTAACATACTTGTATAATAACTGCTAGTCCTAGACTAACCTACCGACACACATATACATCAAATGTCCTCACTCGGACCATCACCATGTCCCCTACACTAAACCTCATACTGTCACACCTTAGTGCACCCAGTTCAGTGATATCTACAGTGCATCCCATTTGATACACTTATCTCTCCCTATATATCCATTCTTCCTTGTCTACGCAATATTGCTCTAGCAACGCTTCTTGCACCGTCGCCCCTAGACCTATACCATGTGGCACTGTCATGTATCCTTCTGTGAAAGTTAATGCAGGGTCTGTTAAATCGTGATGAAAGTACCGCAAGGAATCCGATAAATCTCCCGCCATGTAGGCATCACCCAAGGCAGCTAGTTGCACATGTAACAATTTGGAAATACTGGATTCCACCATGGATCCAATCCAATACCCAATTCCATGAGCACGGCAATACTCGATGGCTTCCTTTGCCATCCGTAAGCCCCCTAAACGGCCTACTTTCACATTCAACACATCCAGTACTCCATGCCTGTGGGCATAGACCAAGTCTTCAAAGGAGAGTATGGATTCGTCCAAGCAAATCTTTGTCCCTATGTTCCACTTCGACCCTACCCCTTGTTTCCACCTATAATAGTCTTGCAAACTCTCCATCTGAAAGGGCTCTTCAATACAAGCCAAATGAAACTCATCATAAGCCCGTACAGCCTCTATGTCATCATAGGTATAACTTTGGTTCCCATCCACTGCCAAGGTAATCGAAGGAAACGCACTGCGCACTAACGCCACTCGCTCATAACCATCCTTGGGAGATACTTTCAGTTTCATACGCTCACAACCTAGGTCCACATAGGCTTTCACAGTGGGTACCACTTGGTCTAAGGGAATCTCCCCAATGACGACCCCCATAGGGATACGCGTTCCCAATGGCTGACCCATCACATATTCTACGGTATTCACCCCTAGGCTCGCACATTTCAGGTGAAACAGGGCATTTTCCACGGCTGCTACCGTCATAGGGCATCCGTCCTGCGCCCAAGCTACAACCACACTTGGATCTGCCTGCGCCCCTAACAAGGTGGGCAAATATCGTTCTTTCAACGCACGCCAGCAAGACCCAACCGTTTCCGCCGTATAAAAAGGGTCCACAAAGGCCACGCATTCCCCGTAGCCTACATAGCCCGCTTCATCTTCCAAACGAACAATGAGAGTATCCCTGACACCTACTTCGCCCTTCGCAGTTTTGAAAGTAAACTTCATCGGTAATTGCACATGGTACAAGGCAATATTTGTAATCATAGGATACCTCTCATTTCTATCGTGATAACTAACACTATATATCTAGTTCACTTCATAACACAGTCCATTTATGTCCCTATTACACAAGAGATACAGGTCTGCCACAGTGTATATAATAAATACGATATAGTTTTCCCTAGTACACCGTGGATAATCCCTAACACCAGCACCTTCTATATACGCACATCCCTCTGAGATACACATCCAACACGGCTCTAATATCTACAGCTATAGAAAAAAACGTTCCAGTATCTGCTGATACGCCTCTGGTGCTTCCACATGCACATTATGACCTACCTGCGGTACGATGTGATGAACATCTCTAAAATACTGTGCTCCAATAGCAGTATATTTTGTATCCAATTCTCCACTAATATAACAGACAGGCATGGTCAATTCTGACAAACGATGACCGACGTAAGGCATAGTCCCCTGTCCGCTTCCTTCCAATGTGAAAGCCAACGCATGAGGACTATTGAGCAACCGCCGTCCTCGAATCTGCTGTTGCACCTTCGGAGGTAAACCTTGTTGTGTCTTGAAAATCTCTAGCTTAGCCCAGGTCTCACTAAACCAAGTCATATCATGTGCCCGAATCCGTTCAGCCAAAGCACAATCCGCCACATACCTCGCTTGTCGTTCCCCTTCCTCTTCTATGCCTACGGATCCACTTTCTAAGATGAGGTGCGTTACCTCATGTGGGTACTCCAAGGCATACAGCAAGGCTATTCTCGCCCCCATGGAGTACCCTAGAAGGGCGTATCTTTCACCAGCTACGGCATACAGTATGGTATGTATATCTTTCAACATCGTCCCTATCTCATAAGGCCCTAACTCCGTAGGGCGGTCAGACCTGCCATGACCCATGCTATCGATGCGTATCATTCGATATCCTGTTACGCCGATACCGTCCCAGGTAGATCCGGATTCGGAAAATCCATGAAAACAAACTAAGGGCTTGCCCTCGCCTACTATGGTCACACCATAGTAATAGTCTCCTATATTGATCTGCATGCGTTGCATATCTAAGGGCTGTACATCTTGAATCATAGACCCCATATTACTGCACCCGATAAACCTTATGTAATTCGCGACTACCCTCTTTGGACGTAGGCACTTCAATGAGGTGAACCCCCTCTGCACCGATGTACTGTTGCATCGCCTGCTCCAATTCTGCATTGGTGGTGACTTTCACATAATCTAAGCCGTACATGGTGGCTAACCCACCGTAATCAATACCTTGCGGTGTATTGAAAAGGTAATCGAAATCGTCCGTTCCTTTTTGTGGCAAATATTGGAAAATCCCGCCCCCATCATTGTTATGCAAAATGATGGTCAAGTTCATCCCGTGGGTTTTGCCAATGGCTAGACCATTCAAATCGTGAAAGAAACTTAAATCTCCCGTCACCATCACCGTAGGTTTCCCATTCGTACTTAGCCCTAACGCCGTGGACACAGTCCCATCGATACCATTGGTGCCACGATTGCCGTACACCATAGCTCGGGATCGTCCAGAAGCCCAGAAATAATCCATATCACGAATAGACATGCTGTTGGCCACTAGAATTTGTCCCTCATCGGGCATATATTGTTGCAACATGTGGATTGTACGACCTTCAAATAGATGGGGCTCCTCTTGGACCTTGTCTAATTGTTCACGGCTGTTGGATTCGATACCTTGCCATGCTCTGACATACTCTATATCCGATACTGTATAGCAACTACATGCTGTGTTAGATTCCTCTAATCTATGTCGATGAGTGATATCTTTGATGTCCTGTTCCAGTCCTAATTCATAAGCACCAGTGCTTGAGCTAGCACCTTCCGCATCACTCTTATCTAGCGAGCCCTGCACTGTATCTCCGATTCTACTACCTAGACCCAGTACAGCAGATAAGCCTCCATAGATTTCCGCTAAAAATACATCCACACTCGCCATCACATGGATTGTGGTCGTCAAGCTAGGATTTACCACTTCTGCATTAGGACTAACGGTAATATAATCAATATCCGTCAAGGTCGCCATCCATTGTTGAATCCGCTTCGACACAGGGATTTGCCCCAATTGAATGACCACATCTGGTCGTAAGTCGTCCCATCGTTCATGATGAGCCAAGAATGCATCGTAGGTACTGATAACCCCCTCGTATTGACGCAAATTAGACAATGGATCCCCAATCACAACACCACCAATCCGTTCTGCAAAATCTACCACTGCTTTGGGATTCGTCACACTAGGACCACCCAAGATGAGCACTCGTTTTGCATCTAGCAATGACCCCAAGGATGCTATCTCTTGCTGTTTCACCAGTCGGAACGGTTTCTCACTGCGCCCCTGTGTAAAATACTCTTCTTCACGATTGGGCACCAAGGGATCAAACAAAGGCACATTGATATGTACAGGCCCTAGTTTGTGATCATTCGCTTTCAAATAGGCACGGCGTGCCACTTGACGAGGGTACGTGTAATAGTGACTTTCACTAGGCACAGACAATTCCTCATAATAGTTCACGGCGGTGCCAAAATATTTCTGTTGATCAATGGTCTGCGGTGCCCCCACCTGTTGCAAGGTGTACGGACGGTCGGCGGACAAAATAATCATAGGCACTCCGCTGTGCTTGGCTTCCACCACAGCCGGACCATAATGGGTCAACGCAGACCCCGATGTGCACACCAGTACAGCAGGCTCGTTTTGCCCTTTGGCAATGCCTAATGCCATAAACCCAGCAGACCGCTCATCAATATTCATATACGTGTGAAAGCCCCCATGGCTTTGAAAGAGCATGGCTAATGTCGTGGACCGTGAACCAGGACTGAACACCGCATGGCGCACCCCTAATTGATACAACTCATCCACTAAACTTGCTATATATTCATTCATATCCTATCTCCCATATCAATCTGTGGTATTATGTTATCCTTAATAGTGACTATCTACTAGTATTATACCATTGTTTAGGACTTCTGAAACGAAAAAAGGAATGCTGATTGCTCAACATTCCTTTTCATCCTATAACGCATCCAATATGGTACCCATTTTATTGATGGTTTCTTCGTATTCTTCATCGCTGTTGGATTCGCTCACAATACCGCATCCTGCGTAGGCATAGAGTCGGTTATCCATGATGAGGGCAGACCGAATGGCAACCACTAGAATGCCATCCCCCATGTCTTTCATAAATCCAAAGGGCGCCGCATACATGCCACGCTCATGAGCTTCGTACTTTGCCAGTAAATCCATGGCCAGTTCTCGTGGCTCGCCCCCTAGAGCTGGTGTAGGGTGCAATAATTGTCCCCATTCGATGAGGGACTTCGTGCTATCCTTAGCGGTGATGATGGTCCGCAAATGGTATAACCGTGAAAGTTCCATAATACCCGTTTCTCCGACGGTCACGTCATTCGTCACTTGTCGCATCGTATGCACAATACGATCTCGCACGATATTGTGCTCCACCCGATTTTTATGGTCATCCAAGAATCGTTCTTTCGTCCACGCCTTAGGACCAAACTTTGGTGCCGTTCCTGCCAAGGCATAGCTCAAAATTTCATCCCCCCGATGGCGTACGAGAATTTCAGGGGATGCCCCCACAAAGGTACGCCCCTCTTTCTCATACCCAAAAATAAAGCAATTCGGGTTGTTCTCCACCAAACGGTCCAATATGCTCACCACATCAAACTTGGTAGGGCTAGTAAACTCTACCTCACGGGAGGAAACGACCTTCGTCATGCGCCCTTCATGAATATTTGTCAAAATGGCATCCATCAAGGTGTCCCAATCTTGTTTATCATCACTGGTTTCTGTGAAAGCATGGTCCACCCGCTCAATCTTATGGCGCTGTATATCTACGCCCTCCCCTGCATGCAAGTAAAAGGACTCCCCATTTTCTACGATATAGTAATGGGTGAAAGCCACCATTTCATGACCCATATTACGCCATTTTTCATCTTTCACAGTCGGAAAGAAGGTGCCACCATAAAATACATATGCATATTGTTCCCGATCACTGTCGTCTTTCACCACCGCCAATCGTTTGGCACCTACCACCACACGATCGCTTTGACGGTCCACCCAAAAGACCCGTTCTTCCCCCCCGAAGTTTAGCCAAAACTCCAAAGGATTGTCTAATTGTAAAGGCTCCTTAATATATTTCATATGACACCTCATCGATTGCTACATCATACTCGCTTATTACAATTATACCACACCTACAACAGCTGATTTGTCATTAAAATGAGTGCGCCCCTGTATATCTCGCCTACAACAGCTAATCGGGTCTCAAAATTAGCGACAACCATTACACACTTTTTTTCACAGTCCCTCGTGTAAACAAAGGACCTGTTACTGGTGTTACCAACGATGTCTCCGATTGCTTTGGAAATAAATAGTTCTCTCCTGTCCGTTGAATACGATCTACTTTGATGAAAGGTTTCTTGAAGAACTCCTCCGATGCATCGTTGATAATATTCAACTTCTCATTCACCTCAGAATCAGTGCCTTCGTTGGTATCAAAGGATAATGTATAGGTCTGCTCAGTGCGATGATCATAGTACTCTGCCTTCGGCACGCGCTTATCAAAGGTAATGGTAAAGTCATTATTTTCTTCTACCCACCAAAAGTACCATAGGAGATGGCGCATTTGCAAATGATGGCCTGTCACCACCTGTACATCTCCTTTGTCCTCAAAGGTCATTTGTGGTGTATAGCTCACATAATCAGGAACAGTCCCGCCTCTATGAACATACCCGACAATCCAGCCCGGAGACGCTGTTATCGTTTCAACGCCTCGCATACTAAACGCCATACCTACAAAAAAAATCGCTACAACTATAGCAATCTCCCACTTTTCCTTCTTCGTGAAAGTAAACAGTTCTCGCAAACTCATGTCTCCTAATTCGTTCCATGTGTCTTTCCATTTGTCTTTCCAATTCATGTTCATACCTCTTTCTGTCTTTACAACATACTATAAAACTATTAATGCTTTCAGTATATCGAAGAGGAATGACAAAATATGTCATTGATAAAAGAATTATTTATCTCTTAATTTTGCGTAGATATCGTGCAATGCTGCTTTCACTTGTTCGTTTTCAGCTGTTAATCGAGCTACTACATTTTGCAATGCAGCTACTTTCGATGATTCTGATGTTGTGGTTTCACCGCTACCAAAGCCGATCGTTACACCCTCATTAGCCATTGTACCACTGCCGTTACCAAAGCTTACCCCTGCATGGTACATCACATTTTGGCTCGCAAAATGAGCAACACCTAATGCAACTGCACTTTGTCCGCCATATGTGCCCACACCTGCCATGATTTGTGTTGTTTGACCAGGATTGTATTGTAGAGGTTTCAATGCTGCTAAGGCTGCTGCACTGGCACCGACTTGTTTCACATCTTTTTCTACATTGGCAATACGTACTTCATGGGCTTGTTCAACCGCTTTCAGCTGTGCAATATCTTTATTATGTTGCTCAATCTTAACGGTTTTGTCACTTAAATCCTTTAATTTTCCATTAAATTCCGTTTTGGTAGCTGTAATCTTCGCATCTGTTTCCTTATTGGCGGCACCAATAGCTTCCGTTTTGGCTGCTGCAATATCATTAGCAATGTCTGCCTTCGCTTTGGTAATCTTAGCATCTGCTTGTGTACCTGCCTCAGCGATGGCTTCCGTTTTGGTAGTATTAATTTTATTGGTTAATTCATTTTTAGCGCTTTCTATTTTTGTATCAGTTTGCTTTCCTGCTTCTGCAATGGCGTCTGTTTTAGCCTTATTAGCCGCTTTCGTTGCTTCTTGTTTGGCTGCATCGATTTTAGCTGTTAACTCATTTTTGGCAGCTTCTATTTTTTGGTCTGCCTTAGTTCCAGCCTCGGTGACAGCTGCTTCTCTAACTCCATCGATTTTATTTTCTAACATTTCTAGCTTGTTGGTGTTTGCCTCTACTTTTAGTTTTAGTTCATCAATTTCTGCTTTATTTTGTGTCGCTTTATCTGCATTCTCTGCAATCTTTTTATCTTGAAATTGTTCCTTTTGATTTGCAACCTTGCTATCTGCTATCAATGTATCTACTTTGCTAGATAACCTTTGTGATTCTTCATCTAATTCTTTCACTTTATTCGTTAATGTATATGGTGGATTTGTACTTCCTTTCGTTCCCACAATATTTTCTAATTCCGTTAACCGATTTCCCAGACTAGGATCCGTCTGAATCTGTGCACTCACTACTCCACTTGCAAGCAAAGTAACTGCTCCCATAACAGCTACTTTCTTCCCACGCTTTTTCGCAAACTCTGACGTTACTTCACAACATTGTTTCGTTGTAGTAGACACAATTTGATATAACCGTTCCATAACAACCTTTCTCCTTTTTTAATTACTACTACTTACATACCTTTCATAACACTGTAGAAATTTCTTAATCCCATATCTCCTACAGTGTATCCGAGCCCATAATATCAGCTATAAGTAACGGTGTCAAAAGGATTTTTCTTCATGAAATTTTCATAAATGCTCTTGCCATATCTAACAGTTATGACATACATAAACTATTTTTATTGGTTATCATTATTGTATATTCATGTGTGCACTGAGTGTACATTTCATTCCTTATTGTATGCCAATCATACAATTTATTTTCTCTATCCTTATGATTTACTCCATACCTTCAGTTATCATTAAATCATCCTAGCCCTACGGTGTATAATTTCCCTCATATCTGATATACGTATTGCAAATCTTTAGAGGATACGGATACTAAACCTACGGTGATAAATTCCCTCATATCTGATATACTTATAGGTATATTACTATACAAGATACACCACTCTCAGCAACCTATGAGTGATATGTTACGATGACAAAACAAAGGAGTTTGTATGAAATACAATACACGAATGACTAAAGAGCAAGCCAAAGAAATTTATGCTGACTTAGGGTATCTTTCTCAGCCTTTTCCCTATGCGTCTGCTCCCTTCCTTGAAAGTTATGCCCGTCTAGTAGGGCTTTCACCGGCCCCTGCTAGCACAGCTCGCATTTTGGAAATCGGTTCTTCCTACGGCGGTAATTTAATTTCCCAGGCACTCTTCTATCCGAAGGCGACTTTCACAGGCATTGAAATTGCGCCGACCCAAGTGAGCGTGGGCAAGACCTACATCGATCAACTAGGCATCACGAACCTCGAATTGCTAGAAGGTGACGTCAATGAAAGTCACGACCACCTTGGCACGTACGATTACATCATTGCCCATGGTTTCTATTCTTGGGTGGACGAGGAAACGAAGGACAATTTCCTTCGCCTTTGCAAAGAGCATCTAGGGTCAAACGGTATCTTGTACATGTCCTACAACACCTACCCAGGTTGGCATAAAATGGATAGCGTTCGCGCTCTCTTGGAATTTGCCAATAAAGATATTGATACATTGAACCACCGTGAAAAAGTGCGCCATGGTAAAACGGTAGCCAGTAAACTAGGCGCTCTTATGCTTGAGTATGATACGGTAAAAAACCAACAGGCATCATTTTTACAATCCTTGCGTCAAACATTACAAAAACAAGATTGCTATGTAGGTCATGACCATTTAGAACCAGTGAACACACCGGTATACTTTCACCAATGTATGGACCATATGGCAGAGCATGGATTCACCTACCTCTGCGACTGTGATCTGAATTTATCGTTCCCTACTGTGTATGATGAAACATTGCGCACTAAATTACAAGAGCTCTCTCCTCATGAACCATTGGCACGAGAACAATACATCGATTTCATGCTGAACACAGCATTCCGTAAATCCTTATTTACCCACAAAGGGGCTTCGCCAAAACGTATCACCGAAACATCTGTCACAGATACAGGATTCCAACACAACTTGGAACAATTCCTATTCACACTACGCATTCCATCGGAGTATTTAGAACCCATCTTTGAAGACTTGGCAAGACGGATGTCAATCTCGGAAAACTTAGTAAACCAAGCACCAATCTCTGATAATCTGGTAAACCAGTTGCCAATTTCTGATGACTTAGTAAACCGAGAGCCAATCTCTGATGATGCAACTACTGACACAGCTAACAATAGTGAAAGTTCTCATACCCTGTTTGCTATTCCAGAATCGGACCAAACAGATATAACTAATATTCATGATTACCAACGTGAATTAACAACAGATACATCCTCTATTCCTCACTGCCAAGGTAGTTCAGACACAACTAAACAATCTAATTCTATACATGTAGACTCTGTAAATTCATTCTCCATGAAAGGATTAGTGCATCTTTTCCAACAGGAAGGTCCTCATTTCTACTTAAAAGGAAACACATTAGTGACCTATACAGGAGAGCATCCAATTCCTGATATATGTTTACCATTGTTCTATCAATTCTTAGTGGAACATATCATCCAAGGTGGTATCAGCCTATCTGTGTTGGAAAGAGAGCATCCTTTCAAACATCATATCTTTGAAGAAAAGAAAAGCTACATCCCTGAGCGATATATCCCATTCGTAGAGATTATGCCACAAGAAGGCGTGAACGCCTACATCTACCCTGGCAATCGCTACAATGATCCTATTTCCGATTTCAACGAAGAAGATTTAGAATTCATGAAACTTCTCAGCAAGCCTACTACCAAACACGATGTGATGTGCAAAATCTACGAGGCTATGACAGAAGAAAGCATTAGCCCTCTGGCGCTACAGCAGTCAAACAAATACACCATGATCCTCGCTTTCTACGAAGAAATGATCCGTCGTATGGAATACTTCGGATTCTTGGAAGTAGACGAAACACAATTTAACTAACAAGTTCATCAGTTCTATGTTTCTATAATCCTATTAGCAATATGAATTAAGTGCTTAATTATTCTATTATACGTTTACAACTAATCATGTATAAGCACATCAATATTAGATAATCAGCACATACATAATATATTACGTGCAAAACAGCGACTCCATCCCACCGGACAGAGTCGCTGTTTTCATTTATTCAATTTAGGCTCTTTGTCAAATGTGGGGGCTGCTCATATAAGAAGTTCTTAGCGCTAGCTATTTAAATAGCTAGTGCTACTCTTTTTGCTTAATAGAAGTATACGAACTCTGAAACGTTCAAAATGGCGCAATCC
>CALGLI010000213.1 GCA_937930265.1 uncultured Veillonella sp.
AATTACCATTTCTAATAGACTATATAACTGACTATCAAACTCGACATCAGTAATTAGATTATATAAAATATAATAGATTCTAGATATTTTTTTATCACAAAACTTTTCCAAAAACTCAGTTTTTGTTAAGGAGTGTGTCGTTCTTTTATCCCAATAGTGATAAAAAAGACAACTAAAAATACATTTCCCTTCTAAAATACTTGTAAACAGGTATAATAGTATTTTATATCTTTTACACATGTAATAACCTCTACTTAATAAATTAGATAGGATAAAAATAGAAAATGACTTTTTGAAAGTTTAAACTTCCAACAACTTGCACAAGATGTATATACTTTCAATACAAACAGAACTGTAAAAGGTATATTTCAAAATATGACGCACTTTATTAGTGAGGGATGATAGCAATTCCTCATGTACCCAATAGTAGTAACCTATAATAGTGTAAGTTATTAATAATAAGGAGTTCCATTTAATCCAACCATCTATAAATCCAAATCGAATTAATGTACCAAAAGATAGAGAGAATATTAATACCCGTAAAATATGAATCCCTATATTGGTTAAAACAGTATATCTTTTATTATTGTATTTAAACCAATATATGCATAATGGAATCAATCCAATGCAATTATAAAACAAAAATAACATATCCTCGTCATCAGCGCCATAGCTTTCTAGCGTACGAAGTGTAGTTTTAATAACTTCATGCATTAGTATCCTCTTTCAGTAAATAACCTAACTTTTTTCTCATCTTAATGATAAAGTCATCATTTGACTCCGCTACTATAAAACATAATAGATGAAGAGGTATAATAAAAATAGCTGTTGCCCAAATGATTGGAATATTCATTGCTCTGAACCGTTTTATAGTGAATATAAACAGCATATAATGAGAGCCACATACGATGATGGCGAATAATAAAGCAATAATATCAACCTCTGCTCCATTTTTTTCTAAAATAAGTGCAGAAATCCCTAGTAGCCATGACCATAACATTATCCATCCAAGACTTTTATTATAACCCTTTAATGAAAGTGGTGTATATGGATTAAAATTATCTTTTATTCTCTGCATGATCATTTTTCTAACCCTCCTTAACTTTTACTACTCTTTATATATACATCATATCATATTGATAAAATAAATTAGAATAGTTAACCAGTTTGTTACACCTGTTATTTAACCATTGTTTCTTACTACATACGTTTTTATAAAATCATCACCACATTTCATGCAACACAAAAGGACGCCTATTTCTAAGCGTCCTTATTCCTTATTCTATTTCTAACATCCGTTTCGCTCATTCTTTGTCTTTTTTCAAGATTTGAGAAAATTCTCTAATGATTTGCCATTCTTCCTCTGTAGCCCTTAATTGTCGTTGCTTTCTAAGCTCTCCACCTGTTAATGGTCTACCTGCACCTTCTCGCGCTCCACCTCTAGGCATTCTTATCACCGCCCATGAATTTAGCTACAATTGTAATTGCATAGCTAACAACGAAGCCATTATACTTGTAGAAAGTAAATCTTCTACCCTCTATGTTTCAATATTTCTTCCGCAGCTCCCAAGATGCCTAGCATGGAGTGTTCAAACATAAGTCCGCCTTGCATAAAGATGGTATACGGTGGTCGTACTGGTCCGTCTGCGCTGAGTTCGATAGAAGATCCTTGTACGAAGGTGCCCCCTGCCATGATGATTTTATCTTCATATCCAGGCATATCTCCTGGAATTGGATGTACATGTGCATCGACTGGGCTATAGGCTTGCATGCCACGGCAGAAGTATTCCATTTCTTCTGGTCCGTGTAAGTTGATGGCTTGGATCAAGTCAAAACGTGGTGCATCGACTTTTGGGAATACGTCATATCCCAACAAAGTTCCCACTGCCGCTGTATAGACAGCTCCTTTCAAGGCTTGTAATACCACATGAGGTGCTAAGAATAATCCTTGGAAGAATAGTCGATATCCCGGTGCGTAAGCCCCCATATGGTCCCCCAACCCTGGAGCCGTTAAATGATACCCCACTTGTTCCACTAGGTCATCTCGACCTACTACGTAACCACCGGTAGGAGCAATACCGCCGCCAGCATTTTTAATGAGCGACCCAGCCATAATATCTGCCCCTACCTCTAGAGGCTCTCTCGTTTCTGTAAATTCACCATAACAATTATCCACAAAAGTAATGGTCTCAGGGTTTACTTCTTTTACCGCTTTCACAATGATACCAATATCTTCCACAGATAAAGGTTCTCGTGTGCTATACCCTCTAGACCGTTGGATTACTATTACGCGTGTGTCTTTTGTAACAGCTTGGCGAATGCCCTCTAAATCGTAGGTGTTATTCACCAAAGGTACTTCTTTATAGACGAATCCTTGCTCCGTTAAGGATCCTGGTACATGACGTGATGCACCGATGACAGATTGCATCGTATCGTATGGTTGCCCTACAGCATAGACGAACTCTTCCCTTTCGATCCATTGCCCAAGATTGCTTGCAAGGTTGTGGCTAATGCATGGGTACCGGATACGAAATGAGGGCGCACGAGAGCACGTTCGCCTTTAAACACGTGAGCAAATACTTCGTCTAATTTTTCCCGACCTACATCATTATAGCCATAGCCACTAGTGCCATTAAAATGATAATCTGAAAGTTGGCACTCTTTAAATGCTTCCAGCACTTTTTTTGTATTATATAACGCCACAGGCTCAAATTTTTTGAACTCTTTTTCAGCTAACTCAAGAGCCTGTTGACGGATTTCTTCTAAAGTCATTCTATTCCTTTCTATATATAGCAAACTAGTTTTGATACATAATCCTTATAAGTTAACTATACCTATCTATGCCATATTTGAAAATTTTTTAAACTAGCTTGAACTAGTTCCATAGCTTCCTCATAAATGCTTTCTTCACTGCGATTCGGTGTGATAGAAATCCACTGAATATACGGCATCCTTTTATACCACGTAATTTGCCGTTTTGCAAATTGCCGTGTATGTTGTTG
Organism: uncultured Veillonella sp.; assembly: GCA_937930265.1. Taxonomy (GTDB): domain Bacteria; phylum Bacillota; class Negativicutes; order Veillonellales; family Veillonellaceae; genus F0422. The sequence goes on from CALGLI010000213.1 coordinate 3,003, forward strand.
CACTAATTCAATCGCCCGCTCTTTTGGATATTCCCCGAAAAAGTAGGAAATAATCTCTTTATATCCAATGCCTTTGAAAGCCTGCGAATCTGGTTTCACGCCAGATTCCAATAGCTGTTCTACTTCCTCAAATAAGCCATCTCGAACCATATACTCTACTCGAAGGTTAATCCGTTCGTATAGTTCTTCTCTGGACCGTTCTAAGCCGATGACAGGACCATGAAATACTAATCCTTCTTTTGATGGCGTTAATAAGGCATGTCCCTCACCAGCTAAGACGCACTCGATAGCACGGTATAGGCGATGTTTATCTTGGAATGGTAATGTGAGACCTTCTTTTTCAGCCAATTCATTGGCATAGGCTTGCAAACCTTCTAATCCAGAGGTATCAAAGATGTTATCTAGTTCAAGGCGCAAACTTTCATTGCGAGGCACATCTAAAAAGTCATATCCTTCTAGCAAGGATTGCACATACAGCCCTGTCCCACCTGATAAAATGGGAATCTTACCGTCCTTATTAACAGCATCTATGACAGTGTTAGCTTGCGCATTGAACTCTGCCACACTGTACGAGTCATTAGGCTCATGGGTATCGATGAAATAATGAGGTACTCTGTTCAATTCTTCAAGGGTAGGTTTGGCAGTGCCAATGGTCAATCCTTTATAGATTTGGTACGCATCTCCAGATAGTACGGGAGATTGTAAGGTTTCAGCCACACGCAAGGTAAGGGCTGTTTTCCCTACTGCAGTAGGTCCCAAAATAGTGATTAACTGGTTCATCTTACCTCCTTTCATAGATACCATAGGCAATGGAACTATATTTACCACCCACCATTTCTATAGGTGGAATATCTTTGAATAGACGACTGCCTTTGCGCTCTTTAATAACCAAACGTTTCGATTTCTCCAAGCCGAGTTCTACAATATCTGAAGATATCTTAGATTCTAGTAAATGACCACGCCACTGCTGAAACTGAGGACTTTCATAAACAGGATTTTCAAACATAGGGTCCAAATAGATAACATCATACCGATTAGGTTCTATCTGTTGTAAATACTCCTGATAATTGCAAATGACCAATTGAATACGGCGCAACGCCTCTGTTACACTCGGATTTTTATGCTGAAAGTGTCGAAATCCATAATTGGTGATATATCCTAAGATAGGATGTCCTTCAATAGCCGTATGGCGTGTTAACTGTGGACAACCATAGCTGATAACAGCACTATCTGAACCTAATCCAGCGGTACAATCTAAAACAGATGTGACCGTTTCATAACCAATAGCTCGCAGAAGATGGTCTGTATGTCCACGGTCAATTTCTAACAAGCGCAAATGTGCCATAGACAAATGAAATTGATGGGGCATTCCTTCTTTCGTTACAAACGAAGGCCCTTCCTTGGTGACCACTAAAGCACCACTACAGTGATGTGCCTCTAACAAGTCTTCCACAGACTGATGTTTACGTGGCACATAAGGTATTTGTAGGAGTTGGCTTAGCTCCTTAGCCTGTTCAATGAGATATGCATTTGTCTTTGAACTTGTGCTAATGAGATACATATTAACTCCGTAAAAATAATTTTCCTAATTCGTCTGG
>CALGLI010000214.1 GCA_937930265.1 uncultured Veillonella sp.
GCAGAGTTGTGAATTTCACAACCTTCTTTACAGGCTTTTAAAATCTCTGGATTCACTAAGGAACCAGCGTAGATCACTACATCTGCTTCTTGTACCAATCTATATCCCTTACGGGTAATTAATTCTGGATCTCCAGGGCCTGCGCCCACGATATGAACTTGTGCCATATTATGCCTCCTGTTTCACTGCAGTTACGATAAAAATAGGGCTCAATGGATTTAATAAATGGTATGGGCCAGCTTTTCTGAAACGGCTCACTTGCATTTGAAATCCTTCATACGTATATGGTCTACCTTTCAGTTCTTTCAAAATTGTGTAACCCGTTTCCATAGTCACAGCGGTTACCACAAGACGACCGCCTACTTTTAACAAGCGTGTCGCTTCGTCCATAATGGTGCCCATGCCACCAGCGCTACCGCCGATAATAACAGCATCTAATTCTGGTAAATCTTCCATACCTTCTGGGGCTTTGGCCTCAATAATTGTTAAGTTTTTCACACCAAATTTTTCTTGATTTTGGCGAATTAAATCTGTCGCTTTTTCAAAGCGCTCAATAGCATACACATGACCTTTCGGAGCTCCCAGAGCAGCTTCGATAGAAATCGAACCTGTACCAGCTCCTACGTCTAGAACAACGCTATCTTCTTCAATACGAGCTTCATTCATGACAACCATACGAATTTCTTTTTTCGTCATCGGCACATCGCCACGAATAAATTCCTCGTCTTCAATTCCAAAAAAATGTCTCATCCTAATACCACCATTACGGAGTGACCGAAGCCCTCCAATTTCTGTAATTCTTCTAATGTACCGCGTTCAATACGCTCATCTTCATAACTCAATCGTTCACAAGCAGCCGCTTTTGTATCCTTCGGCCAACCATGCTCCTCGATTAAATATCTTGCAATATATGCAGGATTTTGCTCAGGATCTGTTAGAAACCCTAATTTACGTCCTTCCGCATAATACAAATCTTTTTCCTCTGGTCGACGACCGTGAAAGCTCATTAAATCTGCATTGTGCCACACTTCACCAAGTCTAGCAAAGGCAAATGTCATGGAACTAATGCCTGGCGTCACATCGATAGGATTGTTAGGGAATTTAGTTTTCAAATAGGGCAATAAGGAATAATATCCCGTATCACCACTCACTAAAACTACAATGTCATTGGATTGTAGTTGCTGTCCCATCCACTCTGCCATAGGTGCTAATTTCGCAATAGGAAAGGTTGCCTGATCTGGTTGAGCAAAATCTTCTAAAGCCCGTTCACTTCCTACTAGGACCTTCGCATTTTTTATGAGGTCTAACCCTCTAGGTACTACATACTCTGGATTCCCAGGGCCAATACCTACGACATACAAGGTATGTGCCATGATTCTTCTTCTCCTATTTCTTTTGCTACCTCATCTACTGCCAAGATTGTGCCATCCAAGGTTGAAATAATAATACCGACCTTGGCATCTTGAGCAATATAGCGCATAGAGCGCAAGGACGCCCGATTCGCTACGCGCTGATAAATGCCCTCTAGGTGATCCCGTTCAATAATTGGCATAGCTGCTTCTGTGGTGCGACAGTCCATCAGTTCTTCGCACACTTGTTGGGATGCCCCTTCTAAGGCTGCATAGGCAACAATCGTTTCCATACGTCCATCGCTCATGCGGTTATGGGTGTGAAAACTACCGCTAGCCAATTTAATAATTTTACCTATGTGACCAATGATAAGGATATTTTTAAATCCAATTTTCACACATTGTTCTAGCATAAAGCCGATAAAATTACTTGTTTCTGCCATTTGATTGATAGAAATACCTAGCTGTTCTTTCGCAATTTCTTGACCAATACGTCCTGGCACAAGGATGGCTGTTGTATATCCTGCCTCTTTCATGACACGTAATTGTGGTACCAAAGAGTTTTTGAACCCTTCTTCACTCATTGGTTTTACAATTCCTGTTGTACCAATGATGGAGATACCGCCTTCAATACCAAGAGTACCATTTAACGTTTTTCTGGCTAAGGTTTCCCCTTCTGGTACAGAGACTTTCACATGAATGCCCATGCCCTTCGGTACCAGCTCGTCAAACACATAGGAAATCATCGTTCTAGGCCCCGGATTAATAGCAGGTTCTCCTACGGGTAATGCCAAGCCTGGTTTCGTTACTGTACCAACCCCAAATCCAGCTTCATAGGTAATGCTCCCCGATTGATTTAATGTCACTGTAGTCACAATATCTGTACCATGTGTGACATCCGGGTCATCGCCACCGTCTTTCACAACTGTTACCATTGCCTCTGTTGGCGATACTACTTCAACTTTGGCAATGGGCACATGAATAAAAGCATCTTGCGGGTTTCGTATAGAAACTTGGTCAACGATTTCTTCTTCGATCAGGGCTAATAGTCCAGCTTTTACCCCTGCTGTAGCACAGGAACCAGTGGTGTACCCACCACGCATATCTTCTACGTTCATAGTCCCTCACATGATAAAATAGGAGCATCCAATGGGTGATGCTCCTCTATTTGATTAAGAACGGAAATTCACAAATTCCACAGGTAAATCTTGTTCACGAAGCATCGTAATCACTGCTTGTAATTGATCTTTGTCTTTTCCTGCTACACGTACTTGGTCTTCCATAATTTGAGCTGTCACTTTTAATTTCATATTTTTGATGAGTTTCACCACATCTTTAGCTACCTCTTTAGAGATACCATTTTTGATGGTTACAACTTGGCGAACAGTGCCACCAGATGCTGGTTCAATTTTGCCATACTCCAAGTTTTTTATGGCCACATTGCGTTTCACCATTTTGCCTTTTAGCACATCGATGATAGCCCCTAATTTATATTCATCATCACAATGAATTTTAATAGTATCACCATCATGTTCTATATCTGCTTTGCTATTCCGGAAATCGTAGCGTGTACCGATTTCTTTCTTTGCTTGATTCACTGCATTATCTACTTCTTGCATATCCACTTCGGATACTACGTCAAATGAACAATCTTTAGCCATATAAACCTCCAATAATTATTTACATGAACAGTTTAATTATACCCTACTTCCCCTATATTTTCTACCTTTATAGTGTGCTTTTATTATAGCTTTTAGGAATGTAGTATACCTGAAAAAAATACCTAATGAATACAGTTGGATTCCTCTATTCATTAGGCATCATATACATTCCGTATAAAATTATTTCACGCCATCTTTTGTGCGTTCAAAGCCAACTTGCTCCGCTGCAATTTCATATAAAGCGATGGATACAGGGTTTTCTGTGCCTACATCACCTACTAAGGATGGCTGTCCATCAGTTAATTCACGAGCACGTTTCGCTGCCAATGTTACCAATGTGTACTTGCTATCTACTTGCTTTTCTAAATCTTTTAAATGCGGTTCTACCATCATGATGTATGTCTCCTCTGTATAAATCACTAACCTGTAGTTGCCTACGTATTACCCATTATGTTGTTGCTCATTACTGTAGCGTTTATAAATATATTGTATCTTTTCCTTATTGCGACTGATCTTACAAGTTTCTGCTCGCAAAATAGACGCCGTCCGTTCAATGGCATCCTCTAAATCATCATTAACGACAATATAATCGTAACGATGGGCTAAGGCAAGCTCTGAACAAGCTAAGGATAAGCGCTTATGAATCACTTCTTTATCATCCGTACCACGACCATGCAGACGAGATGTTAACACGTCCAATGACGGCGGCACAACGTAGATAAAGACAGCGTCACTGTAGGATTCTTTTACCTTCATAGCACCTTGAATATCAATCTCCAAAATCACGCTTTTGCCTTCTTCTAATAAGTTCATAACGTGTTCTTTCGGTGTACCATAGTAATTATCATACACTTTTGCATATTCTAAGAATGCATCTTCTTTGATTAATTTTTCAAATGTATCTACATCTCGGAAGAAATAGCTAATGCCTTCTTCTTCTCCCACCCGTGGTTGACGTGTGGTCATCGATACAGAATAGACCAAATTTGGCATTTGTTTGCGGAGTTCTGCACAAATCGTGCCTTTTCCTGCCCCAGATGGTCCTGAAATGACGATTAATATTCCTTTATCAGACATGATAACTCCAGTACTACTTACACATTATTCGATATTCTGAATTTGCTCTCTTACTTTTTCTAACTCTACCTTCAACTGTACAACGGTATCTACAATTGTGATCTCATTCCCTTTGGATCCCATGGTATTCACCTCGCGGTTCATTTCTTGTAACAAGAAATCTAATAGGTCCTTCTTCCTCAAGTATTTCCTTTAATTGTACCACATGTGAGGCAAATCGGGCAATCTCTTCCGAAATATCTACCTTATCTGAAAGTATAGCCACTTCTTGCATAAACCGTTCTTCTTGAAAGTCTACGCCCACTTTATCTAGCATAGTTTGGATCCGTTGCAATAATCGCTCTTCATGGTGCGCTAATGCTACGTCTCTGCGACTCTCCATATAAGCAAATAATGTTTCAATCCCTTCTAGGCGTTTCGCAATATCCGCTTTCATCGCAATGCCTTCTTTCGCACGCATAGCAAGAACACCATCTATGGCTAATTTCGTGGCCTCTTCTAAGGCACGACCTATCGCCTCTTCGTCAGTAGGTGGTTCTTCTACAGTGATCCAGTCTGAAGAAATGGACATAATTGCCGATAGAGGCACCTCTTTCACATCAGCATAGAATCCCTCTTCTGCCAAAAATTGTTTAATTTGTCCACATAAGGCACGATTCATAGACAAGTCTTTTTCTTGTTCACCAGATTCTTTATAGAGAATAGCAACTTCTACCTTACCTCGTTGAAAAGCATTTTGAATCAATCGTCTCACTTTAT
>CALGLI010000215.1 GCA_937930265.1 uncultured Veillonella sp.
GTTTATGTTTACCTGTACGAAGGTCAGCACGATAATCTTCTGCGCCAAGAGCGATTGCTACTACACGAGGGCCTTGTGCGATTTCACGTACATTATAAAGACCTTTTACAGATTCGATAGCTACGATAATATTGATAGTACCTTCTTCCCAGCCATTTGCTTTTTCTACTTCTTCAATTTTTTTAGCTACGATTTCTACTTCGGATACATCTTCAGTTTTAGGAAGACGAATCAAGTTAGGTTTTGCTGGCACGATGACATCAAGGTCAGCATAGCCATATGGAGTTTGTGTAGGGTGGTTAATACGAACCACTGTTTCGCCTTTGAATTTTAAAGTTTTCAAAGCTTCTGCTGTTAATAAACGAGCTGTATCTTTTTCAGTGACTGCTACGGAGTCTTCAATGTCAAACATGATGGAGTCGGCACCGTGGATATCTGCACTATTGATCATTTTAGGTGTGTTACCAGGTACGAACATCATGGAACGAGATAAACGTTTTTTTGCTAATTCAGTTAATTGGCTCATTATGCTTCGCTCCCTCTTTCTAATGCACCCAATACACGGGCTTTAATCGTATAATCCCAAGCTGCTTTGTCGATAGCTGTTACTTTCACGCCATCAAACCCTGCTTCTTTTACAGTGGCTTCGATGAAAGCACGAATATGCTTACCGTAGGCACGCTCAACTTTTGATTTTAATTCTACTTCGATACCAGATGCAATTGGCTCTACTGTTACCAATACATCATTTTTTTCATCAAAGCCAGCCATAGCTGCTTTCACTAGATGTTTCATAGTCAATCCTTTCTCTCATAGGAAATATAGTATGAAAAGTCAGAGACCAGCGATATAGAATCACTGGATTCTGACTTCATTAACCAAAGATACTGTCTATCTACCTGATAGAGCCAGGCTTATTAGATTAAGCCTACGATGGACCACCAAATTGGACCAAAGCCAAGTGTTACCACTAGACCGATGACTGCAATCGCAGCACCTGTTACCCACCATTGGCGAACTTCGTTGTAACCTTCACCGAAGATGATTGGGCCAGGTCCACCACCGAAGTGAGTAACCGCACCACCAAAAGCATTTGTCATGAAGATGACAAGACCTAATGTCCAAGGGTCGATACCCGCTACTTTACCTACTGTAAAGAATACTGGCACCATCGCTGCAATGTAGGCACTACCAGATGCGAATAAATACCGAACCGCTACGGACAATACGGCAATCACAACAAGCGCCAACATTTCATGATGTCCGAAGTCCATTTGTGCTTCTAACACTTTTGCTAGCCACACAAAGAAATTTGCTTTTGTTAACGCACCGGATAAACCAAGGATACCACCGAACCAAATCAATGTGTTCCAGCCACCTTTGTTTTGAAGAGCGTCTTCCCATTTAATAGCGCCGAACATATAGCAGGATACCATCGCTACTAATGCTACTGCTGTGGCATCTAATTTGAATTTAATACCTACCATTGCTAGGATAGATGGCAATGCCCAACCAAGCAAGGATAAGAAGAAGATAGCAATTAATACTTTTTCACCTGTAGATACAGGACCTAATTCTGCCAAACCTTCACGAGCAATTTTCTTATTGTCGATTTCTTTCAATTCAGGTTTATTTAACATATAGGATACAAATGGAGTGATTAATAACAAGATTAAACCAGGTACGAATAAAGCGACTGCCCAAGTTACCCAGTCGATGGAAACGCCTAGGATTTTTTTGAAATAATCTGCTGCTAACGCATTTGGTGCCATAGCTGTTAAGAATAAAAGGGATGTTACTTTTGTAACCATGTATGTATTAGTCATTAAATAACGACCTACTTTGTTCGCTGTTTCACCAGGTTCAGAGCCCAAGGATTTCGCTACGGAGTTCATGATTGGGAATACGATACCACCACAACGAGCTGTGTTAGATGGTGTAGCTGGGGAAATGATTCCATCCAATAAAGCCGTTACATAACCAAGACGAAGTGTAGTGTGACCGAAGGCATCGATCATATGGTATGCGATACGACGTCCCAAGCCTGTTTTTACGAAGGCTACAGAAATGGAGAATGCCGCGAAGATCAACCATGTTGTAGTAGATGCATATCCAGACAATACTTCTTTCGGATTATTTAAGAATAATGCAGAGGCACCAATGGCAGATAATACTGCTACGGGAGCTGGGAATGGTTTTAATACCAATCCTACGATAGCGGCCAAATAAAAGCCAAACAATTTCCAAGCGCCGTCAGCTAAGCCTTCTGGAGCTGGAGTGAACCAGATTACTAATGGGATTGCCCACGTAATCAAGGCATTAATGATTTTTTTGTTCATCTTGTGTCTCCTTACTACATAAGATATAAAAAACATTGCCTACGTCGATTGCACTCTTACTTTCTATAAACGTGAAACTAAATATATAATCAAATAATATATAAGGGCGGTTCATCACTTACTAGAATACTAGAACGTGCAAATGTCTAGGTCTTTCTACGCTCTCATTATATCCAATCGTTTCAGAAGGTAAAAATAAAAATCCTTTATAAGGCTTATAAAAATTTTATTATCCCTAAAAACCTTTCATGCATGCATTTAAGGAATGCATAATAAACCCTAGTATCAAGCGGTTATTATATTAATCCTACTAAATTGTTCCTATTTTCATGATATATATCTGTGTTACTTGCTACTTTCATATACATTAACAGTCCGTTAATAGTATTCTAAATCAATCAAATTTGCTGTTAAAACAATCTGCCCATTGCAAAATATTGAGACATACAAAAAGGGGAGGTTCTGATCCTCCCCTTTAACTCATATATCCCGGTAATGTAACGACTTGGTGATTTTTGTAATACTCTGTTACATAATCGATGAAAGTTTTCACCGCAATGAGCTTTGTGCTGACCTCATCATGGAATAAATAGGTAGAACGCACCAATGGACGATTATCTTTCATCCGCAAAGGTTCTACATAAATACCATGTTCACGGCAACTACCTAATCCTAAATATGGTAAAATAGCCCAACCTAGTCCTTCTCGCACAAAGTGACGGCAAGTCACCATAGAATCCAATTCCATGGCCGGTCTTACATCTCCTACGCTATGCTCTTTCTTCCAATTTTCTACCACTGTCGCAATGGATCCATCTGTGCGATAGTTAATCATAGGAATCTCTCGTAATTCCTTATAAGCAACAGGATGTTTATAGACTAAACAATATGGCTCATCAAAAAGGCGAACACCATTAGGTACATGATTATACTCACCTCTGGCAAAGGCAATCATCACCTCTCCAGAATTAAACATTTTATTCACATGGGAGCTATACCCGGTTTTCACTTCAATACGAATCTTAGGATACTGTTTTGTAAAATTATTGAGCAAATGAGGCAACTCATAGTCCGCAAAGTTGATGGATGCTGCAATTTTTAAGGTGCCTTGTATTTTCCCCGTCACCTTTCCAATATTTTGTCGCAATTCCTCTCGGGACCGAATCATACGTCGGCAATAATCGTAGTACAACTCACCTTCTGCGGTTAACGCAATGCCATCATTGGCACGAATTAATAAAGGTCGTCCTAATATATCTTCAACTTGTTTTAATCGATAGCTTAATGCGGGCTGTGAAAGAAATAATTTCTCTGCCGCTTTCGTAATATTTCCTTCTTCCACCACTGTGACGAAGGTTTGCCATTCTTTTGCTTCCATATACAACCTCCTTACTTCTGTTATTCTACTATATATTATCTCATATATCGAAAGATTTGCATACTAAAAGGGACTGTAACAAAACAATACCAAATAAAAGAGAGGATGGTTGATCAAAAAAGTATCAACTTTCCTCTCTTTTTATACTTGTAATAAGCGGAGCTGTAGCAAAATATAAAAATATATATTTTATTACAGCCCCTTTTATACATGTGATTTTTCCAGTTAACAACAAATTAACGACGACCGAAAATGCGAAGTAAGTTGATGAAAATATTGATGAAGTCTAGGTATAACCCTAAAGCACCAATTAATTCCACACGTTCTAGTACGCTTTCATCTTCGTAAGCTACTTCCATAATAGTTCGTTTAATACGATATACATCATACATGGTAAATAAGGAGAAAATCCCTACGGCTATATAGCTGTATACCAATAAACCAAAGTCGCTAGCACCGAAGAACATCATAATCAAGCTAGCAATGAGTAGTGCAATCACAGCTCCCATTAAGAATGTGCCTAATCCAGATAAATCTTTTTTCACCACTACTCCTAAAAAAGCAAAGCTACCAAATACCGCTACAGCCCCTGTTAAAGCATACACTACCACCTCAAAGGAATAGTGTAAGGCGATAGCAGTCAAGGTCAATCCATTCATAATGGAATAAAGGAAAAACATAGCTTTCAAAAATGTGTTAGACGCCTTGTACTGACGGAAGGAAAATAAAAACACCACCGCCACTTCGGCTATCAAAATGATATTAAAATTGGAATGGGCAAAACGCAACCAACTCGAGTTCGTCAACCCTATAAATCCAATGATGGCTGTGGTCAATAAGCCCCATACCATCCAAAGCATAGAATTGCGCAATTTACGATTCACAATTTCTTCAACTACCACTGTATCTGCCTGTGTAGGCATACGATATTCCATAATTACCTCCTATCTTGCATTTGCAATACCTTCATAGACATTGCCACGAATGCCATCTACTGTTACCACCTGACCATTTGTCAGTTGAGATTGATCATGGGCACCTAAAATAACAGGGATACCAAATTGAATACCTGCAATCGCTGCTGTCGACGTGTATCCTTCTTCTGCGGTGATAATAGCACCAGCTCGTTTC
>CALGLI010000216.1 GCA_937930265.1 uncultured Veillonella sp.
GACTTAGGATCTGGCGCCATTGGCGTGGGGGTTCAAGTCCCTTCTCCCGCACCAATTTAGAAGATAAGCGAATAGTTATATTCGCTTTTTTTGTATATATATTGTAAAATAGTGTTGTTAGTATATGTATTGAAAAGGAGGTTGCTATGAAAGTTACAGACTTAAGCTTTTTAGCATCTGCGATTTCTGGATTACGTGAAACTCGTTGGAACAAAGAAATTTTCAAAGCCTTTTTCTTCGGTCTTACTGTAGGTGCGTATTTAATATATGCAGCCCTTCATTATATTGAAGAATCCACAAATACGGCGATTAAAGAAAACTTAGAATAATCATAGGGGCTATAGATAACTATAGCCCTTTTTCATATGAGAAAGGAAATGCTATATGTCATCGACATATAAACCTATATTAGATATAGAAGGAACAATGAAAGATACCATAGATGCCTTTTATAGAAAGGGAGCTACGCAAATTTATGGATTAGGAAGTTCTCAGAAATCGTTTATCTATAGTCAAGCTATGCTACAGGATACACAACGACCGACTTTGATTGTGACTCATGATAAAGCACACAAAGAAATGTGGGAACGTGATATACAATGTCTTTTACCAGAAGTTAAGGTATTAACGTATCCCATTGTGGATCGAGCTCTTTCACAATGGACTGCAAAGAGTTTAGATACGCAAGCAAAGCGAATGGAAGCATTAGGGAATCTTGCTTTAGGTAAGGCAGTAATTGTATTGGCTACTGTGGAAGAGGCAAGTCAGTTTGTAGGGGCACCTTCTGCGGTGCTAAATCATATGATAACACTACAGACTGAGCAAGATATAGATCAACAACATCTGTTGGAAATATTGGTGAAAATTGGATATGAACGAGTGGACCAGGTGGAATATCGTGGTCATTTTAGCGTGCGTGGAGATATTGTAGATATATTCCCTATCCAAAGTGAAGCTCCCTATCGAATTGAGTTCTTTGGTGATACCATTGATACTATGCGTCAATTTAATGTAGATTCACAACGCTCCATGGGGGAAGTTGTGGAATGTATGATATTGCCCATTCATGCAGATAGCGATGAGGAAATATACTCTATTCTTTCTTATTTAGAGCAAGGTTTATTGATACTAGATGAGCCAAAACGGTTAGAAGAAGCCTTAGGGAAAGTTCATAAGGAAGATGTAACTAATGATGAGCTGTATATGCTTTGGAAGGATTGGAAAGCATCTTCGAAGGCATGTACCACTATTTTATTTAGTATGATGCAACGTTCTGGGGGATGGGGAAAAGTACATACGATTGGCATGATGGGTAAATCCATCGCTTCCTATGAACGGCAGATTCCTATGCTCATGGATGATATTAAGTTTAATGCCTCTTTAGAACGGCAAATTGTGTTGGTACTGCACAATCAACAACGTCGTGAAGCCATAGAGAATGCTTTATTAGAGAATCAAATAGCCTATGTGTATCGAGAGCAGTGGGAATGGACTGCACCGGCTGTACTCATTGTAGATGGCATCCTGTCAGAGGGATTTGAGTTACCTCATTCTAACCTGACGGTTATTACGGAAGGGAATATTTTCGGCTTTCAGAAGAAAAAAATTCGGAAGAAAGTGGAAAAGGGTCAGGAGATTAAATATTTCACGGATATTAGTGTAGGCGATTATGTGGTACATAGTATCCACGGTATTGGTAAATATCGTGGCCTTAAGACGATTGAGACGGAAGGCATTCATCGAGACTACATTGAAATCGATTATGCTGGCACAGATCGCTTATTCTTGCCAGCAGACCATTTGGATCAACTGCAAAAATACATTGGTAATGAAGGGGTTACCCCTAAATTACATAAAATGGGTGGTAAAGAGTGGATTAAAACCAAAACGAAAACTCAAAAATCTATAGACGATTTAGCAGATACATTGGTGGAACTCTATGCAAAACGAGAACTTATTGAAGGCTATGCATTTTTACCAGACCAACCGTGGCAACGTGAGTTTGAGGACCAATTCCCATATGAAGAAACAGATGACCAATTGCAAGCCATCCAAGAAATTAAAGAATCTATGGAATCTCCACGTCCCATGGACAGACTCTTATGTGGGGATGTGGGATTTGGTAAAACAGAAGTGGCTATGCGGGCTATGTTTAAAGCTGTTATGAGTGGAAAGCAAGTGGCTATGTTAGTACCTACTACGGTACTTTCAGAACAACATTTTAAAACATTCATGTACCGGTTTTCACAATTTGGGGTTCGCGTAGAAGTCTTAAACCGATTCCGTTCTGCCAAGGAGAAGAAGGAAATTATTAAGGCTGTGCAAGATGGACAAGTAGATATCTTAATCGGAACCCACGCGTTGCTTAATAAAAACATTCAATTCAAAAAGTTAGGTCTGTTAGTTGTGGATGAAGAACAACGATTTGGGGTGGCACAAAAAGAAAAATGGAAACAATGGGCTACGAATATCGACATTTTAACCCTTAGTGCAACACCAATTCCTCGTACCTTGCATATGTCCTTGGTAGGGGTTCGGGAAATGAGTGTAATCCATACACCGCCAATGGAGCGATTGCCAGTGCAAACCTATGTGGTCGAGTTTGACATGCAAGTGTTAAGTGCGCCGTGAGCCATCATGAACGCATCTTTCAAGGATAGGCCTTGGA
>CALGLI010000217.1 GCA_937930265.1 uncultured Veillonella sp.
TTTTGTCATAGTAAGACCAGATGGAATACATCCATATAAAAGAATACCATAACTATATATGAATGCGCCATGATACGATATATAAAGTAAAAAACCCACAGTCTAGCCACCGTGGGTTTTTGTTGTTTTATCTGAAGCTATCCAACTTCTAGTTTAATTATATCTGCCCCAGGAAATAGGTGCAAATTATAGGCTAAGTGTACTGTTTTGTTTTGAAATAGTAAGCTTAATCTTCTTTTTTTGTTCTAGTTCTTTTTCAAAATATTGTAATGTACTATATTTTAAAAGAACCTTGCTATCAGGAAGAGTAGGATGTAACTTGGCATGAGCAAACTTTTTAATAAAATGTTTAAATCGTTGCGTTACACGATAATCTTTTCCTTTCAATGCATTAAATTCATGGCGTCTAATAATTGGTGCATGCATTGTATCTATATCTTTTAATTCAATTGGAACGGCCTTAGTAAAATCTAATCCACAAAGTTCTTTTTTATTAGACCAAAAAGCAAATTCATGATTGATATAAGACCGCAAAGGAACCGCCCATAGTTGATGGTTACAAGGAATCGTAAGTTGAACATAAGGACGATCTGATTTGCGTAACATTTCAGGAAATTCAGATGAAGGATGTCGATTAAAATAATCCTTTGTTAAAAATATAAATTTCATAGATTCTCCCATACGATAAAAGCCCCCTTAATTAAGGGGGCTTTTCATCAATCGAGCTTTTTTTATTTAACGAGGCGCGCTCTACGACCTCATCAACAATCAAGCCTTTTTTGTTTAACGAGGCGTGCTTTACGACCTCATCATCATACTTAATTGAAATGCTGCGCATAAATAGTATACCAATTTATACGCAGTCTTTCAACATCTTAAAATTCTACAAACCCCCTACCAGGCTTAGAATCAGCATCCATGCGTTTCAAGTCAGTTATTTCTTTTTCAGTACGTTGTTCTGGATCGGACGTAACTTGAAAATCAGCTGCTCTACGTTTATTAGCAGCAGCTTCATTTTCCGCTTGAATGATTTTTTCTTGTAATTCTTTATTAAGTTCACTAGCTCTAGTTTTTGTTGTTTGTAATGTTGTATCCGTTCTAGTAGCATCTATTTCATTATTGACCTCTTGAATATCAAGAAGTCCTTTGGTATTTTTACCTAATTTTTGTAATGATTGAATAACAGAGTTATTAGCATCAGCAATAGCCGATAGTCCAGTTGCCATTTTTTGAGATTCTAAATTAGCTTTAGAAATAATATTATTATTTTGAATTTTCTTATTCATATAATCAGTCTGATAATGAATTGCTTCTTTAGAATACTCTATTTCTGACCATCCTTTATCAGGATGATCAAAATCTAAATGAATAAGACTATCGGACATTTTCATTACTGAATTGATATTAGAACGAAGTGCATCAACACTTTTCATAGCTGTATTCAGTGAGGACTTAACACTATTCATAGCCTGTTGAGCTTGTTTAACCGTATCAATACTATGTTGTAATTTAGCTTTAATTTGTTCTAATTTATCTTGTTCTTTTTTTACCCATTCAACAACCTGTTTATATCGAGATGAATCATGTACATTACCACCTCTAAAATGGAATTTTGCTTCTGCTACAGGTGTTTGAATGATATTTAAAAAAGAAAACATTAATGTAGTAGATACAATCACTTTAGCTATTTTTCGCATTTTCCCATTGGTTAACAAATTCAGTCACCCCTTCTCCAAATAACCAAATTGGTGTAACTACGGCTTGAATCTCATCTCGCTTAACAGGGCCAAAATAACGACTATCATAACTACGAGTAGGAACATTAGCTACAAAATATTCATCACTAGACAACGTATACACGCCGTTTTGTAAATGTTGTAATGGCATACCATTGGATGTATACGATAATGTGGGATATGATTCTGCATTAATTTGAACATTATGTTCTGTAACAGTCATTATATCGCCAGGCATTCCTGCAATATGTTTTAATAACAATTGCGGAGGACGTTTTGTTCCATAAAATTGTTCCAATCTATGATTTTCTTTAACCATAACCAATGCATTAGGTTTTAATTCTTGATTATGTGAAACCACATATACACCCATAGGCGCTGACGTCGTTATATTGACATAAAACGGACTATGAACAAGTCCATAACCAACACAAATATTAAATGTAATAAGGAGAACGATAGCAACGAAAAATATTTTATCCCTTCGTTTCCAATCCTTTATAGAACGTTTTGGTTTTAAATTAGATAACCATTTCATAAAGGAGCCTCCTTTCTATAATTTAGCTGATACTTGTAAACCATCAGCAATTCGATTAGGCAATAAAACACCAACAACTACTACCACTACAACGAATAGTAAAGCACCTAATATACCAAATATATCTGTAGGATCGTAGGTATATACTTCCATAGCCTTTTTCATAATAGAAAAGATAAGACCAATACACATTAATCGAATTGTTCCTGTAATTAGATGGCTCATCATACCTTCTGGAATAAAACTTGTCGGCTTTAAACCTGCAAAACTTATACTAAATACAGTAAATACAGCTGACATATAAAATTCCAAATACACGACTAAAATTGAAAAAATCAATATGATAATCAAGATTAATCCCATATAAGTAGCAAACATATTTAATAAGAATAACCCCATATGATTAATCATATCTAACGCAGTCACTTTTCCAAGCCAAGTCATAGAAGGATTAAGGAATGAAATAAAATGTTGTAATTGTTGATCTGGTGCCGTTATATCACCAATGGCATTAGCTGTATCTGGTGAAAACGTAGCATATGACCATTTTGCAGTACCAATAAATACTTTATTGACAATAAATTGCCAACTTTCAATAAGAATTGTTAAAAATCCATATTTAACAATTCGTTGAGCTGCACCAGTCCAAAATGCTGAATCAAGTTGACCTGTAATCGTAGGCCCACGCCATGCAAACATTGAAAAATCAATAATAGCCAATACAGCTAATAAAGGTAACGATACTTGAATTAAACTTTTAATAGCAATTACACACCCATCCACAATAGAATCAACAATTGTTCTAATAGATGAACCCAATTTATAGATATAGGAAAAATCTAATCCTAAAGGACGATTAAGTACACTATTCATGCTAAAGTAGTTGATGATTGAAGAAACACCTGCTTGATAACCTACACCAGGATCACCTGTTTTTAAACGGTTATAATTAGCAATAAAATTATTCATGTGTTCCACAATTGCAGGAATACTAAGATTACCCATATTACCTGCACCACCGTTATACCCTGTATAAGCAATAGCAGGATCACCATTAGCAGCTTGCAGCATTTTAGCATAGTAATATACCGAGCCATGAATATTTTGAGTTAAATCATAAATATCATCTTGCGAATTTAAATCATAATCTGGCCAATATTCATAACTCAATTGCCCCAAACCGAATCCTAAGCCATCTCCAGCAGCTTGCATTCTCCAACTCGATTCAGTTTCAAACATAGCCAAAACAGCTGTTTTATCATAAATACCATATTTATCAGCTTCTTCCCAGATGCGATCAACAACATAATGAGGGTCTACATCTGCATCAGTATATCTTGAAACATAATCATAAGCCAGTTCTTTACTAGTCCCAATATCAACATGATTATTAGCAGTTAGTGCATACGCTGTATTGTAATTGAGTATCATCATGAGTGTAAAACAAACACCCATGATGATACGTTGTAATGTAATATGTATATTATTATTCATAAGCTATCACCTTATGAACGCTTATAACCGTTAAGATGGGACAATCTTCTGGAAATAGTAGAAGCTGTGTTTTCACGAGCAACTGCATTTAAGAATGTATTCTTAGCTGCATTTATTTGATGACGGTAAGCACCTTTAGTAACAGTACCTAAATGACTAGCGGTACCTCTCATTGAATTAAAAATAGCACCTCTAACAGTATTTGAACTTGCAGCAGCTACGCCACCTGCACGAATAGCATCACCACTAATACGAGAAGCGTTAGCCATTCCTCTAAAAGCGGCTGCACTACCTGCACCCATAAATCTAGTAGTCATAGCACCTGCTCCTGCAGCAGTAGCAGCAGATTGTACTACGCCTGCAGCAGATGCGCCCATAGATGGCGTACCACTTAACATACCAGAAATAAGACTAGGTAATTTCCAAATTAAGAAAGCATACATACACGCTTGTAATACGGCTTCAAACAATTTTCCATAATCGTCATTTGTAATCGCATCCATTTTGCTAATCATCGTAGACATAAGACCAAGAAGGAATATCATGATCATCAGCTTAACGCCAAAATTGACAACAGCACCTAATGCTTTCTGACTAATAAATGACGTATGACTATTAACACCAAACGGCAATAAGATAATAGATAAAGCCGTTGTTAAATAGAACTCAACGAAACAAAGAAGAACATTTAATGCAATAAAGGCAAAGGCAATAAAGATAGCTAATGCAAGAATAATTTTGATAATTCTTCCTGGAATAGCAGCAATAGATTCGCCTAATCCAGAAAATGGATTAGCACTTTTAGGTTTGCTATCAGCTAACATTTTTTCAGCATCCTTATTAAGATTACCATTACTATCATAATAAGGAACTCCAGATTTCGCCGTTTCTCCATCGGCCATTGGAATGTCATATATTGCATTATTCCAAAGTCGATACATCTTCTTTGTGCCTTCTACCATAATTGAGGAAGGCTTTGTTGCGGTTTGATGGGCGGAAGCAATTTGGCCAACTTTAACGAATGTATCTTCTACAGCCGTAGTAATAGGCCCCCAATTAAGGATTAAAATTACAAAAAAGCCAATTTTAATCACTTTTCCCATGATTTCCCGTACCCGCATCTCGCCAAAGTACAGGCCCCACATAGCGGTTACATCTAAAATACCAAGAACAGTAACTAAACCTAACGCAGCAGGCTTTAAGTTAACCATTCCTGTTACAGATGCATTTCTAAATGTATCTAATAATTGGTTTAGAAATGCGAATTGAACACCATCCATGTAAACCCTCCTATTTCCATAGAGATTTCATCAATTGAGATCTCGATTCATAGCCATTAGGAAGATCGTCCATAGACCCCTTCATATTGACAACGGATTCACTAAATTTCTTTGCAGCTGCAAAGTTAAATTCAGCCCTATTAGCATCTTGTTGCTGTTTAGCTTGTGATTCCATATTTTGATTAGTTACTTGAATAGCGGTAAGTTTACTATTAAATCCTTCAATTCTAGCTGTTACAGCATTAATTTCAGCATTGATTTTAGCTAAATCACGTTGCCCTTCTGTATGACGAGCTTGTTCACGAAGTTGCTTTAATTCATCTTCCGCTTGTGATAATCCCGCCATAATAGCTTGTGTTTCAGTTACAGCTTCTTTGTTATTTTGTTGCACTTGTGCATTGATATAGGAATTAGAACCTTGTAAAGCGCTATATGTTAAATTTTTAGGGTTTAAACCAGATAATGACTGGAATGTTTTATTCCATTTTTCTTCTGTTTCTTTAGCCACATTTTGAATATCTTTAACAGGGCTTAATAGGCCTTTAAATGAGGATTGTGTATTCTTAATAACACCATCGACTGCATTACGAGTACCATCAACGGCTGATAATACTTTTTTAGCATTATCAGACACGTCTTTCATGGATTGTGTAACAATAGATAAATGTTGTTTTGCAAGATTTACCTGTTCGTTTAATTTTTCAATTTGTTTCGCTGTATTTTCAATGACTTTAACCGTTTTAGCAATGTTTTGAGCATCAATAACAGGATATGCAGCGTGTACAGAATACGTAGTCAATACAAATGCGCCAGGAATTAACATAACAGCAAGCAACTTTTTTGAACGAGGAAGAACTGATTTCATTTTTCCATTATCCAACATGATAACTCCTTTCTGGCTCTATGAGCGACTGGTATTTAGCCTTTTCTTCAGGCATACCTTTATAATCAAGCCAAGCTAGAATAAATTCATCTTTAGATAGATGATTTTTTTC
>CALGLI010000218.1 GCA_937930265.1 uncultured Veillonella sp.
TACAAAAACTGCAAATAAGATTAAAGCCGACGAAAATGAGGAAAAAACTTATATTGTAGTTTTGAAAGAGGATTCTAAAGCAGACTTTTCCAGTTTGAAAACTGCAGAAGGAAAAAAGGCTAGAGAAGCTAAAAGTAAGGCTTTAATCAATTCTTGCTTCGCTTTTCCAATATTTTCTTGAGACCCTAATAGTTCAATATGGCTAGTGCCTACATTGGTAATAACACCAATTGTAGGTTCTGCAATCTCCGCTAATTCAGCAATTTGACCAAGTCCACGCATCCCCATTTCTAGAACGCATACATCATGGTCTTCTGTCAACTGTAATAACATCTTCGGTACACCGATTTCGTTATTATAATTTTTTTCTGTTTTTAGCACTGTAAAAGCTTTTTCCAATACAGCACTAATCATTTCTTTTGTTGTTGTTTTACCAGAGGACCCTGTGATTCCAATAATAGGGATAGGAAATCGTCTACGATGATAGGTTGCTAACTGCTGATACGCTCGCAAGGTATCTTCTACTTCAATACAGACTAAGCCATCAATGGTTTTCCCACGTTTCACCACAGCACCTGTAGCACCGCGTTCTTTAGCAACTGTTAAGAAGTCATGACCATCAAATATCATCCCTTCCAATGCCACAAACAAACCATTGTTTCCAATCGTCCTTGTATCTGTTGATACATCAGCAAAGGTGCAAGCACTTATTTCTCTACAAGTTCCCTGTGTTGCCTCTAATACTTCTTGCACTGTAAATTGTGCCATATTATCTCTCCTTCAAGGCTTCTCTTGCCACTTCGCGATCATCAAAGTGGATCGTTTCTTCTTTTAAAATTTGATAATCTTCATGACCCTTACCAGCAATGATAACTACATCACCAGTAGTCGCTTCTTTAATGGCCTTATGAATAGCCTCACGGCGGTCTACAATGACTTCATAAGTAACATCATCATGTAAACCTTCTTTCACGCCTACCTCTACATCTTTTACAATTTGTACAGGATCTTCCGTACGTGGGTTATCTGAAGTTACAAATACATGATCTCCAAATTGTGCTGCAATACGTCCCATGATTGGGCGTTTAGTAGCATCTCTATCCCCACCGCAGCCAAAAACAACTAAGATACGATTTTCCACAATCTTCTTTGCCGTTTGTAAAATATTTTCTAACCCATCAGGTGTATGCGCGTAATCCACAACTACCGCAAAATCTTGTCCTTCTTCAATCAATTCAAAACGTCCTGGTACCGCTGTAAAAGTAGATAATGCTTTCACAATTTGTTCCATTGTCAATCCTTCATACAAGGCAGCTCCTACGGCCGCCAATGTATTATACACATTGAACATGCCTGCAATTTTCGTAGAAATTGAATAGTTTTTGCCATCATAGGATAGAGTAAATTGGGAAGATTTGGCGGTAATCGCTAAATCAGAAGCATTCATTGTGCCTTTGCCTTCTGTACTGTAAGTAATCATAGGTGCTGTGGTCACATCTACAATTGCTTGACCATAGGCGTCATCTACATTAATAACAGCGCCTTTACCTTCTTTCACCTGATAGGAGGCACTGACTTGTTTAAACAGCTTAGCTTTTGCCGCTAAATAATTATCGAATGTCTTATGAAAATCCAAATGATCTTGCGTTAAATTAGTAAATACAGCCGTATCATATTCTACACCTGCTGTACGTCCCAATGCTAGGGCATGAGATGACACTTCCATAATACAATGTGTCACACCAGCATCCACCATTTGTTGTAAAATTTGCTGCAAATCTGCCACGTCTGGTGTGGTATTGTGAATTGGGTACGATTGGTCATCAATCAAAATATGTACGGTCCCAATAATACCCACTGTGTAGCCTTGGGAGCGCAACATATGACCAATAATATGAGTCGTTGTAGTTTTACCATTCGTCCCTGTTACACCAATCATGCGCATTTTAGAAGCTGGATAATCATAAAAGAATGGAACAGCATCTTGCAAGGCTTGTCTTGTATCATCTACATAAAGAACTGCTACATGATTTGGCACCGTTACTGGTTTAGACGCAATAATCGCTACCGCACCATCTTCCACTGCTTTTTCAACAAAGTTATGCGCATCCACTGTAGCGCCAACTAAGCAGATAAATAAACTACCTTCTTGTACCGTTCTAGAGTCAGCCGTAATATGGCTAACAACAGATGTCAAAGGACCTTCTACCTTCGTAGGAGATACAACCTTTACAATTTCTTCCACTCGTTTCATATAGATTCCTCCAATCATAGAGAAAGCAGCCCAAAAGGACTGCCTTCATTATTCTCTAATATCCTTTTCCATCGTTACATTGCGTTCTTCTACTGTATTTTTAGTAGTGTAAACGAAATTATCTGGTAACACCATGCCAAGTTTTTGTTGCGCTATTTTTTGAATGCGCGTGGGAGATCTTAATTCTGCTAAACCTAAATTATATTCATAATTAGTACGATT
>CALGLI010000219.1 GCA_937930265.1 uncultured Veillonella sp.
CAAGCCGCTGATGTAGGAGAGGCCCTACGAGATGTGCATTTTGATAGAGCCATCGTATCTGACTTGGTACGTGCCAGAGTAACAGGAGAAGAGATTTTAAAAGGACGTTATATTCCTACTACTTTCACAGAAGCGTTGCGTGAAATTAACTTCGGTGACTGGGAAAGCTTAACGTACTCAGAAATTAATGAGCAGTGGCCTGGACAAATCGAAGCTATCTATGAAGATCCATCACAGAAACCAATTCCTAATGGAGAGACAGTAGAAATGGTGCAGGAACGTGCCTATACTCGTCTATTAGAGGAACTAGCGATTATGGAAGATGGTGAACGATTGTTAGTAGTTTGTCATGGAGGTACTATACGAACATTATTATGTGCATTAACTGGGATTCCTTTAAATTGTTTATGGCGGTTAGCACAGGGGAATACAGCTGTTAGTGTGGTGGATTTCTTGGGTAATCAATCCCCTTATAATCGTATTTGTATATTAAATGATACATCTCATACTCATGTGAGAGAAGGTGGTTACGGTGAGGATTGATAAATTTTTAGCCCACAAGGCATTCGGTACAAGAAAAGAAGTACATGATTTAATTAAACAGGGGCTTGTGAAAGTCAATGATAGCATTATCAAGAAAAAAGATATGCATATCAATCCTGATGTAGATGTGGTTACGGTTCATGGTCAAGTTGTGCAATCACAATTAGAATATTATATTAAATTTCACAAACCAGCCGGATATGTAACAGCTGTTGAGGACGCTACAGATCCTACGATTATGGAATTATTGCCATTGGAGTTCCAAACACTGAAAGTTTTCCCTGTGGGACGACTCGACAAAGATACAGAAGGTTTATTATTACTAACTAATGATGGTCCATGGGCACACAAGATTATCCATGGTAAAAAGAATATAGGAAAGACCTATTACGTAGAATATAGTGGCACCTTGTCGGAGGAAGGGATTCGCCGTATGCAAGAAGGTATGGTATTAGGGGATGGCACAGAGTGTAAACCGGCACAGTTTGTCTATCATGAAGATGATGCAGTTCCAAATGAAGATAGTGAAATGATTCATTCTTGCGAATTAACCATTTATGAAGGTAAATATCACCAAGTAAAACGTATGATTGGCGCCTGTGGTGGAACAGTAACGTATTTACAACGCATTGCTATTGATGGCATTACACTCGATTCTATTGAAGAAGTGGGATCTTTTACAGATTTAACAGACGAAGAAAAAGAAATTGTTTAATCGAATCTATTCAATTTGTCATAACTATGCATTATATGGTATCATTAATTGATGCTTTTTAAGGAGGCGAGACGATGAATGGATTAGTCACTTTACAAGCATTCCTAGAAGAAGAAACATATGGGGGAGCCATCCTCATAAGCCCTATTAATCTACATTACTTTGCAGGATTTACAGGGACCACAGGAGTAGCATTTGTAACACCTGATAAGGCCTATATGATAACTGACAGTCGTTATACAGAACAGGCTAAAGAACAATGTGAAGGATATGAGGTCATTCAATATACAGGAGATGTTTATGAAACAATTAAATATCTCCTAGAGGAAATGAAGGTTTCCTTATCTACATGTTGCTTTGAAGGAAATTATATGAGTGTCGATGTATTTCAAGAAGTTTGTGATACATTAAGCGAAACAGAATTTTTATCCTTTGACTTTGCTAGTCTTCGTATGGTAAAACGTGAAGATGAGTTACAGAACTTACGTCGTGCATTTCAGATCGCTGATGAGTCATTTGCCTCCATGTTACCACAACTAAAAGTGGGCATGACAGAAAATGAGGCACGCATTATCTTAGAAACAGAGATGCTAAAACGCGGATCTAAAGAGCCATCTTTTACCACTATTGTGGCATCAGGTTATCGGTCTAGTATGCCCCATGGGGTAGCCAGTGACAAAGTGATGGAGCGAGGGGATTTTGTGACCTTTGACTTCGGCGCAATGCACGAAGGATATCATTCAGATATGACACGAACCATCGTATTAGGAAAAGCTAGCGATGAGCAAAAGAAATTATACTCTATCGTGTTAGAAGCACAAACACGTGGTGTTGCTTGTATTAAAGAAGGCATCACCGGTGCAGAAGTAGATGCTGTTTGTAGAGACTATATTAAAGAACAAGGATTTGGAGCGAATTTTGGTCATGGTACGGGACATGGTGTGGGGTTAGATATCCATGAATTACCGGTAGCATCACCTAAATCCAAAGATGTATTAACAGAAAACATGGTTGTCACAGTAGAACCAGGTATTTACTTATCAGGTCATATGGGACTTCGCATAGAAGATACAGTTATTGTTACTAAGGAGGGCTGTGAAATACTCACAAAAACTCCTAAAGAATTAATAGAACTAGATGTGTAATGGAGGGATTTACAATGATTTCCAGTAATGATTTTCGTCCAGGCGTAACTGTCGAACTTGACGGTAATGTATG
>CALGLI010000220.1 GCA_937930265.1 uncultured Veillonella sp.
GAAAAATAATGACAAACACAGTAAAACGAGCGATTATTATGGCTGCAGGTAAAGGGACAAGAATGCGGCCCATTACAAACACCATTCCCAAACCGCTTGTAAAAGTAAATGGAAAACGAATGATTGATACCGTTATTGGTGCACTTCATGAACAAGGGATCCATGAAATTTATGTCGTAGTAGGCTATTTAAAAGAGAAGTTTGCCCAACTAAAAGCAGACTATCCAGAAATTCATATTGTTGAAAATCCATACTTCGATGTAGCTAATAATATTTCATCACTGTATGTAGTACGCGACCATTTAGAAGAAGTGATTATTCTAGATGGCGACCAATTAATCTACAACAGTGAAATACTACATCCAGACTTTACACGTTCAGGATATGCATGTATGCTGGTCGAAAATGGTACAGAGGAATGGTTAATGCAAGTGGATGACAATGGAGTTGTTACAAGCTGTAGTCGTACAGGTGGCCAAAAGGGATGGCAGCTATTTAGCATTTCTCGTTGGACGAAAGAAGACGGTCAACGGTTAAAACGTCATCTTGAAATCGAATTTGAGGAAAAGAAAAACCATGATATTTACTGGGATGATGTGGCGATGTTCTGCTACCCAGAAGAATATGAAATGGGAATTTATCCAATGCAAGAAGGGGATATCGTTGAAATCGATAGCCTTGAAGAATTAGTAGCAGTAGATGACTCTTACAAGAGTGTTCTAGAGGAGGCAAATCATGAATAATGAAGTAGAAAAGAAAAATCTTCGCGACGAGATTGACTGGGTCGCAACGCTTGTACCGCTATTTGGAGTAGTGGTGTTAGGAATTCTCTTTATGATATTTCCAGATGCCAGTTCAGCGGTTCTAGAAGGCGTTCGTAGTTTTCTAGGCGACCAATTCAGTATTTACTACGCAATGCTTGCGGTGGGTGTTTTCCTTTGTAGTGTGTATGTGGCTTTTTCAAAATACGGCCATATCGTACTTGGTGGTGAAGACAGTAAAGTTGAGTATTCTAGCTTCCAATGGGGTGTGATGATTTTTACGTCTACGATGGCAGCAGATATCGTGTTCTATGCGATGATCGAATGGGCATTATACGCACAAGAATCTTATCTTGGAGAACTCGGTAGCGTGCAAAAATGGGCGTCCACATTCCCATTATTCCACTGGGGACCAATCGCATGGAGCTTCTACATCATGCTTGCGGTGGCCTTTGGATTTATGTTGCATAATCGTAAAGTAGAGAAACAAAAATTCTCTG
>CALGLI010000221.1 GCA_937930265.1 uncultured Veillonella sp.
CACTACCACCGAATCACCTGTATGTACCCCTACTGGGTCAATATTTTCCATATTACATACAATGATACAGTTATCTGCGCGGTCACGCATTACTTCGTATTCTACTTCTTTCCAACCAGCTACGGATCGTTCTACAAGAATTTGATGGATCGGACTAAGCTTGATGCCTCGAAGGGCAATCATGTACATTTCTTCTTCGTTATGAGCAATACCGCCACCTGTACCACCTAATGTATAGGCAGGACGGATGATGATAGGATATCCGATACGATTAGCAAATTCTACTGCTTCTGCCACATCACTAAAAATATCAGATTCTGGCACAGGTTGGTTGATACGTTTCATCGCCTCTTTAAACAATTCACGGTCTTCCGCTTGTTTGATAGCCTCTAACGTAGTCCCTAGAAGTTTCACATTGTACTCTTTCAGCACACCTGCCTCCGAGAGTTCCACCGCCATATTGAGGCCAACTTGTCCACCTAATGTAGCCAACACACCATATGGGCGTTCTTTACGAATAATCTCTGTAACAAAC
Organism: uncultured Veillonella sp.; assembly: GCA_937930265.1. Taxonomy (GTDB): domain Bacteria; phylum Bacillota; class Negativicutes; order Veillonellales; family Veillonellaceae; genus F0422. The sequence goes on from CALGLI010000221.1 coordinate 536, forward strand.
TCCAAAGAAATCGGCTCAATATAAACACGGTCTGCAATATCACGGTCTGTCATAATGGTAGCCGGATTGGAGTTCACTAATACAACTTCATAACCTTCTTCACGAAGAGATTGACAAGCCTGTGTGCCTGCATAATCAAACTCAGCTGCCTGTCCGATAATAATTGGACCAGAACCAATTACAAGAACTTTTTTCTTTTCCATCATTAACCTCTTCTCATCAATGTTTTAAAACGTTCAAACAAATACACATTATCAGTCGGCCCCGGAGATGCTTCTGGGTGATATTGTACCGACATAATCGGCAATTCATTATGCACTAATCCTTCTACAGTACCATCATTCACACTGCGATGGGATACGCGCAATCCAGAACCCTCTAGGCTTGCTTCATCAACTGCATACCCATGATTTTGAGAGGTAATATGAACACGATTCGTATCTAAATCTTTTACTGGATGGTTAGATCCACGATGACCAAAACGTAACTTATACGTTTCGCCACCAAATGCACGAGCAATCAATTGATGTCCCATGCAAATGCCAAAAATAGGTTTTTGCCCTACTAATTTTTTTATTTCTTCAACAATTTCAGGTACGTCTTTCGGGTCTCCCGGTCCATTGGACAAGAAGATTCCATCAGGATTGCAAGCCATCACTGTTTCAGCTTTTGTATGAGCTGGGAAAATTGTCAATCGACACCCTTCATTTTCCAAGGACTGAAGAATATTCTCTTTTACACCAAAATCGTATACAGCTACATGAAATTCAGCCGTATCTTGACCACGGCGACCTTCCCATTTTGTGGTAACACGCATAATGTGATCTGTCGCTAGTGGTTGTGCTAATAAAGCATCGATTTTCTCTTGTGGTGTATCTGTTGGGCAAATAACCCCTTTCATTACGCCATGGCTGCGGATAGCACGTGTAATGGCACGTGTATCCACATTGTATAAACATGGAATTCCATGACTTCTCATATATTCCTCAAATGTCCCTTCATTTTGCCAATTGCTAGGGAACGTACACAATTCTCCTACAATCATTGCCTTGCAATAGGGCTTAGAAGATTGAGCTACCTCACGTGTGACACCATAATTGCCTACTAATGGGTACGTTAAAGTAATAATTTGATCTGCATATGACGGATCCGTTAAAATCTCTTGATATCCTGTCATCCCTGTATTAAACACTACTTCGCCAACGATTGGCATGCCCCCCAGCAATGTGCCCTCAAAGATAGTTCCATTTTCTAATACTAGTTTTCCTGTCACCCGATTACAACCCCGTCTTTCATTACAATTTGTCCATCTACTACTGTTAATTTTGCTTTACCAGTGACTGTCATACCATCAAATGGGCATGATTTACCACGAGTGTAGAATTTGTTTCTATCTACAGTCCATGTTTCGTCTAAGGAAAGCACTGAAATATCTGCAGGTTTACCTACTTCTAGTACGCCTCCGTCTACTCCAATGAGTTGAGCTGGTTTTGTACTCATTAAATTGATGATTTCATCAATTGTTAGGATACCTGTTTTTAATACATG
>CALGLI010000222.1 GCA_937930265.1 uncultured Veillonella sp.
TCTTAGTGAGCAAGCCTTGGCAGTACCTGAAACAGGTGTACTAGTGGCTGAACTTTCATCGTATCAATTGGAGAGTATTGATAAGTTCCGCACCAAAGGGGCCATCTTGTTAAATGTGACGCCAGACCATTTGTTGCGTCATAAAACAATGGAACGATATCAAGAAGCGAAAGAGAACATTTTCCGTAATCAAGAATTAGGGGATTGGACAGTATTAAACTTTGATTCTCCTATTGTGGCAGACATGGCCAAACGAGTAAAAGGACATGTGTTAGGAATTAGTCAAGAACGACCTGTCACAGATGGCGCGTATTTTGAAAACAATACATGCTATGCAGTGATGCATGGTAAAGTAGTGCCAGTGATTACGACAAAAGATATTCATATTCCAGGGGCTCATAATATTGAAAATATTTTGAGTGTGATTGCCCTAACCTATGCATTGGGTGTACCAGTAGAAGATATCTATCAGGCTATTTCTAAGTTCCATGGTGTTGCCCATCGGTTAGAACGTATTCGCACACTAAATGGAGTTACGTACTATAACGATTCTAAAGCAACTAATACGGACTCTACGATTAAAGCCTTAGAATCCTTTACAGAACCATTGATTCTCATTGCTGGTGGTAAAGACAAGATGACGGATTTAGAGGCAATGATGGCACTAGTGAAAACCAATGTGAAAGAATTGATTTTAATTGGTGAAGCAGCACAGAGATTTGCTGAAGCAGCTGTAAAAGCTGGTGTAGCACACATTCATCGTTGCGAATCTATGGAAGAAGCAGTGTCCTTAAGTGCTCGCATTGCGGAAGAAGGGGATGTAGTCTTATTGTCTCCAGCATGCGCAAGTTTTGATTGGTATGCACGATTCGAAGATAGAGGGGATCATTTCCGTAGATTAGTAGAACGATTGTAAGGGGGCATACATGAATATCATGATTTCAGGTGGAGGTACTGGAGGTCACATTTATCCAGCTCTCACGATTTATAGAACATTAGAAACAATGGTGGACGGTA
>CALGLI010000223.1 GCA_937930265.1 uncultured Veillonella sp.
ATGGATGTAGATGTGCCATGAGCGTTGATATAGTCAACTTCCTCAGGTTTAATACCTGCATCATGTAATGCTAATTCCATACATTTACGGGCTTGTGTACCGCCTGGTGCAGGAGAAGAAATATGATATGCATCACCATTGGTACCATATCCAACAACTTCTGCGTAGATATGCGCACCACGTGCTTTTGCGTGTTCTAATTCTTCCAATACAATCATGCCAGATCCTTCACCCATTACAAATCCATCGCGATCAGCTGCAAATGGTCGAGATGCTTTTGTAGGCTCATCATTACGTGTAGACATAGCTTTCATAGATGCGAAACCAGCTACTGCTGCTGGAGACACGGCAGCTTCTGTACCGCCAGCGAACATAATATCTGCTTGACCATGTGCAATCATACGGAATGCTTCACCGATTGCATTCGTACCAGAAGTACAAGCTGTAACCACAGTTTCCACCGGTCCACGCAATCCTAATTGAATAGATACACGACCAGATACCATGTTAGCAATCATCATAGGCACTGCAAAGGGACTTACACGACCTGGACCTTTTTCAAATAATGTCACATATACATCGTGGATGGAATCAATACCACCGATACCTGTACCTACTACAGTACCGCAACGATCTAAATCTTCTTTATCCAAATCTAAATCAGCATCTTGTTTCGCTAACACAGAAGCTGCAATAGCAAATGCTGCAGAGCGATCCATACGGCGCGCTTCTTTTTTGTCGATTCCAAATTGTGTAGGATCGAAATCTTTAATTTCTCCAGCAATACGAGTGGCATAATCACTTGCATCAAATCGAGTAATAGGACCAATACCAGATTCGCCACGTAACAATGCATTGTAAAAGTCATCTTTACCGATTCCCACTGGTGTCACAGCACCTAAACCAGTAATAACAACACGTCTTTCCATTATTCCACCTCTTTATAATCTCATTAATCAATAGCTGCTGCCTCTGAAACTAGGCGAGCAAAAATCTCATTCACAGGTAATATGGAGTCTACTTTACGCATATTATTACCTGAGAATACTAATCCCGTTTCCACGTCCCCTTGTTGGGCCCGTGAAAGAGCTTTAATAATACAGAATTTGTGAGAACAATGCTTTAAGCATCGATGACACTCTGTAGGTGGCGGTACTGTACCGTCTAATACTGTTTCTGCAAACTTATTACGCAATGCTTGTCCGGGAAGTCCTACTGGACTTTGAATCAAGACAATATCTTCTGGAGCATCTGCACGAACGTACATTTTTTTCAATTCATCAGAAGCATTACACTCTACGCTAGCAGCAAAACGGCTTCCCATTTGTAAACCACTAGCACCGAGTTTAATCATCTCCACAATGTCTGCTCCATCAAGAACCCCACCAGCACCAATAACTGGAATGTTTTTTACAGCGGCTACTACTTCTGGTACTAACTCACGAGAGGATCGATCAGTACCTAAGTGACCACCTGCTTCACAACCTTCCACAATGACTGCGGAGGCTCCTAATCCTTCAGAAATACGAGCTAATTTAGGTGTGGATACGATTGGTACAATAGGTGTACCAGATTCACGACCTAAGGCAAACATATCTCTGGAAAATCCAGCGCCAGCTACTACGAGGTCTATGCCCTCTTCAATGGCGGTTTTTACAAGACCTAAAAATTCTGTAGCTGCTACCATTGCATTTATACCGATAATGCCCGTAGGCGATAATTTTCTTGCTAATTGTATTTCGTATCGTAATTCATCAAAAGGCAAGCCGGATGCTGCAATCAGGCCGATACCACCTTCATTTGCAACTGCTGCAGCCAATCGAGCTGTAGACAATCGGATTGCCATTCCACCTTGAATGACTGGTACTTTGGCTACCAGTTTCCCTATTTTAAGTTCAGGGAGTTTCACAATAATTCCTCCTATGTGCAAATCCACTAAGGGGGCTTAGCCCCCTTTCGTGGTGCATAAGTGCTAAGCCTTATTTTGTAGAATCGATGTAATCAACTGTATCTTTTACAGTTTTGATTTTTTCAGCAACATCATCAGGGATTTCAATGTTGAATTCCTCTTCGAATGCCATGATCAATTCAACGATGTCAAGAGAGTCAGCGCCCAAATCGTCGATGAAAGTGGAATCGATAGCCACTTCAGATTCGTCAACGCCTAATTGTTCAACAACAATAGCTTTTACTTTGTCAAATGTGCTCATTACGTACACCTCCTTTCACGTAGTCTATCTATAGGATCTTGCGTTTACATCACCATTCCACCGTCTACATTGAGAACTTGGCCAGTAATATAACTTGCAAAGTCGGATGCTAAAAATGTTACTACATTAGCGATTTCTTCTGGTTGCCCCATACGTCCAAATGGTATGGTTCCTGCAATCCCTTCTTTAATTTTTTCAGGCAATACATCTGTCATAGCTGTTTCAATAAATCCAGGAGCTATGGCATTCACTGTAATACCGCGAGCTGCCAATTCCTTAGCACATGTTTTGGTAAAGCCAATGACCCCTGCTTTAGCAGCGGCATAATTAGCCTGTCCCACATTACCAGTCACACCAGATACAGATGTCATATTAATAATGCGACCAGCACGTTGCTTTACCATTAGCTTAGCCACAGCTTTAGTCACTAGGTATACACCTTTTAAGTTGATGTTCAATACATCATCCCAATCGGAATCTTTCATGCGAATTAATAATCCATCACGAGTAATCCCTGCATTATTTACAAGAATGTCAATATGACCAAATGCAGCTACTGCTTCATCTACCATAGCTTGTACATCCTCTGCATTGCCTACATCAGCTTTAATTTTTATGGCTTTACGGCCCAATGCTTCAATTTTTTCAACAGTTTCTTGTGCTACTGATTCATTACCAATAAAGTTTACCACTACATCTGCTCCAGCTTTTGCTAGATCAATAGCCGCAGCTTGCCCAATCCCACGGGATGCACCAGTCACTAATGCTACTTTACCTGTTAAA
>CALGLI010000224.1 GCA_937930265.1 uncultured Veillonella sp.
AATGCTACATCTAAGGTGTTCCGTACATAGAACCCTTGTTCTGCGGATAGATTTCTATCACCAGTAAAACCACGCACTGTATACCATCCACCAATGGTAAAGAACTCACTACTGTAAAGATTGCTATTCGTATACTGTCCTTTCACTTCCATTGTATAGGTTGCTTTCCGATTCCAAAGAGTCAATGTACGCTGATAATTCACTTTCCCAGTATATATATGATATTGTGTGGTGGCTTCTTCTAAATGATCAGTAGGACCAGGGCTAGCCCACCAAGGGACGCCTCTTTCATATTGAACTAACCAATCTAAACTTCCATTCTTGCTATATCGTTTTTGATGTATTCCTATTGACCAAGATGTGGTATTTCTCCGTTGCACATCAATTTCACTACCATTGATAAAAGAATGCCTTGTCTTATGCGTAAGACCTTGCACTAATTCTGTAATCTGTTGGCTATTCCTGTGCAATACGTGCTTCCATCGTAATTCATCGCTAGTAAAGTTACCGCTAGAAATAAATGGTTTAATGGCATAGGCAACCCGTTGTTGATAGTCTGAATTAGAATGGCTAAGGGTAATGCTATCATGTCCAATAGGTAGTTGATATGATACATAATTTGATTTGCTTGTATTGATACTATCTGAGTGTCTAGATCTAGTTAAGCTATAGTACAAGGTATCACTACGGTCTAATGGTCTACCTACTGTGATGGACACATTCCCTTGAAAGCGCCCTGTTCCTTCATTACCAAAATTATCGAATCCTGTGGTGACATCTACTTTGGACTTATTTTCTATCTGAAATACCACTATAGATGTACCTAACTGACTGCCCGGTTGTAGCTGTACCGTAGCCTTCTGATGGGGTACTGTATTTAAATTATCTACAGTTTGTTCTATCTTCCGTATGTTTAAGATATGCCCCTTATGAAAGGCTAATGCGTTTGTATAATTACCTGATACGCCCTTAAATTGTATTTCTTCCACGGTTCCTACCAGCAAGGATAATCGAAGTGTGCCACTCCCTATATTTTGAGGCTCCATATAAACCTTAGAGGTGACGTATCCTCTATCTAGTAAGGCGGTATTTAGTTCCTGCAACAAGGCATTAATTGTTTCTACCCCATACGATTGATGTTCTTTCTTAGCCACCATAGTTTGCAGAAAACTAAACTCTGGTGGAACCTGTGAAAGTTCAATATGATGAATTAAAAATTCTGGTTCATCATTCGATAGTGGGTTTATCTTTTGAGGTACTATTCCTTCCGTCAGAACTGTGAAAGCCGGTGTTTCCTTTTGCTCTACATGAGATATAGAACGCTCCATCTGATCTAGCAGTTTACCTTGCTCATCTATAGTATTGGCATAGGCACTATGAGAATATACCCCTATACACAAACAGACAAGACCCGCCACTATTTTATGTGCTGTCAATCCTATACTCCTTTACATCACAACAAACTGTTATATCTCTCGGAACGATTTTCTAATGACTTCTCTCGTGCCTGAATTTCTAATTTTTTCATAATTTCATGCTTACGTTCATCCAAATCTTTTTCTTCAATAATAGAAATTCTAGGATAACCTAATCTTTTATCCATACTTATATCATTTAGGCATTGGATTAACTTTTCTTTTTCCTCATCTGTCATATTTTTATTTAATACCACGGTAGTATCACCATTAAATACGAATTCACTCATAAATCCAATTGAGCCGTACGTATATTGAAAACTTCTAGTAAAGTACTGTGCCTTCACATAAGGTTCTATCACTCTCGAATAGTTTTTAGATTCCATGACAGCTACATATTTTCCGGTTATCATATTTTTTTCAATATTCAAGGATGGGGGGGCATATGGTGTATACATTATCTGAGCCACTAATGACATAATGCCTATATAAGCAAGTATTAAAATAATCTCTACACCATATTTCTTAATATATCCAATCATGTCTATAGCACTCATATAACATCTTATAATATCAACTTCCATGCCAATTCATTAGAACAAATATTGATTTTATCTATGCTTTTGAAAGTTTAACCTTA
>CALGLI010000225.1 GCA_937930265.1 uncultured Veillonella sp.
AGAATTCATAAAATGGTGGATAAATGTGCAGAATCTGGGTATAACATTTCCTATGAAGAATTAGTGAATACTTTTACAGATGCCATATCCTTTGGGCGTCCCCACATTGCACAACTTTTAATTAAACATGGATATGTCAAAACAGTGGGGGAAGCCTTTGATACAATGCTCAATCCTAATGGGCCATGTTTTGTACCGAAGGAAAAATATGCGCCATTACAAGCGATTGATTTGATTCATCGTGCTGGTGGCATCGCTGTGTTAGCGCATCCTAAATTGGTAGAAAACGATACGTATGTGAATGAATTGTTGGATTTACCTTTTGATGGTGTAGAAGTATATCATTCCAGTCATTCCAAGGAGGATAGTGCTAAGTATCGCCAAATTGCAGAACATCGTGGATTGCTAATATCTGGTGGTTCGGACTTTCACGGTATTCAAGATCGGTTCCCTGAAAGTATCGGTCTCGGAGAATATGAAATACAACATGATTGGGTAGCTGATTTTATGAGAGCCTTACAAGGCGCATAGAGGTAAACTATGGATGTCATAGCATTTATTGGCCCTAGCGGGACTGGAAAAAGTCATAGAGCGCTTGTAGTAGCGCATGAACATCATGCATCTTGTATCATTGATGATGGTATTTTGATTCATAATAATCGCATTGTAGGTGGCGTTTCTGCAAAAAAAGAAGAGAACCGTATTAAAGCGGTTAGACGAGCCATCTTTCAAGATAAAAAACAAATAGAAAGTGTTCAAAAAGCGTTGGCAGAAATTCAGCCTGAACGGCTTATGATATTGGGCACATCTGAAAATATGATTGGTAAAATTACGAAAGCCTTGGGAATCCCAGCGCCTTCCTATTACATTCATATTGAAGATGTAGCTAGTCCTAAGGATATTGAAAAGGCACAGCATGCGCGCTTAAAAGAGGGGAAACACATCATCCCTGTTCCATCGGTAGAATTAAAGCCTCATTTCAAAGGCTTTTTAATCGACCCTATTAAATCCTTTTGGAGACGGACTCGACTGTCTACTAAACAAGATGAGGGGTGGGAAAAGTCTGTCATACGACCAGCTTTCAGCTATTATGGTAAACTGGTCTTTGAAGATGCAGTGATTCAGGCACTCATCAAAAATAGCATTGAAAAATCCCCAGGTGTAACAGATGTGCGTAGCATGGACATTAAAAAGAGTAAAGACACCAATGGGTTAATTTTACAAATTGATGTTACCGTTATGCTCGGATTCGTGGTAAAGGAAATCATGGATACCTTGCAAAAAACGATACGTCAAGAAATTGAATATATTACAGGCATGTCCATCGAACGGCTTGCCATTAAGGTGGGTGGCACCATTGAGCCATCGAAAGTAAAATACAAACATAAGGAGTAATATGAAGTCATACTATATTTATACATACGGTTGTCAAATGAATGAAAGTGATTCTGAACGATTGGCACATCAATTGGAGTCGGTTGGTTATATCGCTACAGAAGAAGTAAACGAGGCAGACCTTATCATTTTAAATACTTGTTGCGTTCGTGAAACGGCGGAAAATAAAATCTACGGCCGCATTGGCGAGTTAAAGCATTTAAAAGAAAAGAATAAAAATTTAATCATTGCTATTACAGGATGTATGGCACAGAAGAACCAAGCAGATATGTTTAAGCGGGCTCCTCATATCGATATCGTATTAGGTACGCATAATATCCAACATATCAATGAAATGGTAAAAGAAGTGCAACGTACAAAAAAACGCCAAGTGAATGTAGAAATGGATAATACCGTATTGCCAGAACTAGCAGCAAAACCAAATGGTACATTCTTTGCGTGGGTGCCGATTATGAATGGCTGTAATAAGTTCTGTACATACTGTATCGTACCTCATGTACGGGGCCGTGAAATTAGCCGCCCTGTGGATGCCATCGTAAAAGATGTGCGTGAACTAGGCGAAAAAGGGTTTAAAGAAATTACCTTGTTAGGTCAAAATGTAAATTCTTATGGTTTGGATTTTAAAGATGGTACAGATTTTGGTACCTTAGTAGATGCTTTAGATGGCATTCCAGGTATCGAGCGTATTCGCTATATGACAAGCCATCCACAAGATATGACAAAAGGCATGGTAGATGCCTTAGGTCGTTCTTCCAATATTGTGACACAATTGCATTTACCAGTGCAGTCTGGATCTGACACTATTTTGAAACGCATGAATCGTCATTATTCTGTGGAACAATATAAAGATTTATTGCAATATTGCCGTGAAAAAATTGATGGTGTTACTATCACAACAGATATTATTGTAGGATTCCCAGGGGAAACAGAAGAAGATTTCCAACAAACGTTACAATTATTGAAAGATGTACGCTATGATATGGCATTTACTTTCATCTATTCCAAACGCTCTGGTACACCAGCGGCGGAGTTTGAAGAGCAAGTGCCAGAGGAAGTAAAACGTGTTCGTTTACAAGCTTTGATGGACGTGCAAAATGAGATTTCCCTCGAGCTGAACCAAGCCATGGAAGGTAAGGTGTACGATATTATCGTAGAAGGACCAAGTCGTACTGATGAAAACATGTGGTTTGGTCGTACGTCCGGTAATAAAATGGTTCTATTCCCTAAACAAGATAATTTAAACATTGGGGATACTATTGATGTACGCATCGATAAAGGACAAACTTGGGTATTATACGGCACTGTATTGTAGAAAGGAGTTAGCAGAATGGGCAAAAAACAAACGCCTATGATGGAGCAGTATTTTAGTATTAAAGCTCGCTATGAAAAGGAACTATTATTTTTTCGGTTAGGTGACTTTTACGAGCTTTTTTATGACGATGCTATCACCGCATCACGAGAATTGAATATCACCTTAACAGGTCGCAATGCGGGTGAAGAAGATAAAGCTCCTATGTGTGGCGTTCCTTTCCATTCTGCGGAATCCTATATTGAAAAGCTCATCAGTAAAGGCTACAAGGTAGCCATCTGTGAACAAGTAGAAGATCCTAAAGAAGCAAAGGGAATCGTGAAACGCGACGTCATTCGCGTTATCACACCTGGGACCGTGCTTAGTGAAAATGGGACTAAGGAGGGCGA
>CALGLI010000226.1 GCA_937930265.1 uncultured Veillonella sp.
TGGATGACTTGTACTAATACAATTAAAATAACAATGGTTGCTAACATCACATCTCCTTGGAAACGTTGGTATCCATAACGGATGGCAATATCCCCAAGACCGCCACCACCAATAGCACCTGCCATAGCAGAATAGCTAATTAAGTTAACGATTAGGACTGTAATATTATCGATTAATGTTGGTAATGCTTCTGGCAACAACACTTTCCAAATGATTTGTAATGGTGTAGCACCCATGGATTGGGCTGCCTCGATGACACCACCATTCACTTCTTTGATGGCCGTTTCTACTAAACGAGCCAAGAATGGAATCGCCGCTAATGTCAACGGTACACAGGCTGCTGTAGTACCAATGGATGTACCAGCTACTAAACGAGTGAATGGAATGATGGCTACCATCAAAATGATGAACGGAATAGACCGTGTGGCGTTGACAATAGCCCCCAACACTTTGTTGACCGCTTCATTTTGCATGATATGTCCACGACTAGTGATGACTAAGATGACCCCCAACGGAACTCCTAATAGAACGGCTACCACTGTGGAAATCACCGTCATTTGTACAGTTTCTAAGAAACCTTGTAGCAATAAATTAATGATTTGCTGTGACATAACCGATCACCTCGCTTCCAATTGGTAAATTATGTAAGTAGTCGATGGCTGCTTCCGATTTAGCTCGCTCACCTTTTAATTCCACAATCAAATGACCAAAGCTCATATCTTGAATGTAGTCCACACCACCAAACAAGATACTCACATCTGTATCAAATTTACGAATAATACTTGCCACCACAGGTTCATCCGTCACATTGCCTTTGAAGGTCAATCGCACAATCGGATTAGCTCCTTCAATCCATGTGTCATTGAGTGTTAAATGCGCCATTGCATCTTCTGGCAAGTCACGTCTGATGATGGCAGACACGAATTCTTTCGTTGTAGCTTGTTTTGGTTCTGTAAAGACATCTACCACAGGGCCTTCTTCAATGATGGTACCACCTTCGATAACGGCTACACGATCACAAATTTCCTTGATAACATTCATTTCATGCGTGATCAGTACGATAGTCAAGTTCAAGCGCCGGTTGATGTCTTTCAACAATGCCAAAATAGATTTTGTTGTTTGAGGGTCAAGAGCTGAGGTAGCTTCGTCACATAATAATACTTTGGGATTGCTGGCTAAGGCACGGGCAATACCGACACGTTGTTTTTGACCACCGGACAATTGAGATGGATAATTATCTAATCGATCCGACAGTTTTACAATGTCCAAAATTGGCAAAATACGTTCTCTAATTTCTTCTTTTGACAATCCTTGCAATTCCAATGGGAATGCCACATTTTCATAGACTGTGCGTGATGAAAGTAAATTAAAGTGTTGGAAAATCATGCCGATGTGTTTGCGTTCTTCACGAAGTTCTGCTGTGTTCAACTTCGTTAAATCTACACCATCCACAATAACGGATCCAGATGTAGGGCGCTCCAACATATTGATACAACGAATCAAGGTAGACTTACCGGCACCAGATTGTCCGATAACACCAAAAATTTCGCCTTCTTGTATAGTTACATTAATTTCTTTCAAGGCTTCCACGCGGACAGCACCTTCATAGACTTTTTGAATCTGTTTAAGTTCTATCATGAAATCCTCTCCTTTTCAAACTAAATAAAATAAGAGCTCTCAGTTACCTAAGAGCTCTTGGGTATGCATAAATTGTACAATGTGAGTAGACAGACTGTCAATAATTCCCACTATACTGCTTACCTATCGTTTGTTATAGCAAAAAATTATAAGTTGATATGTAGAGGTATTCACTCTTTATAACAAGTGCCATATTACCCTAAATAAGAAAATCTCTCTAACTCATTTTCTACCTTTATCTTTATCTACTTTAAAGAATTTCATACAAGTGTCCTATTTCTACTTACCATGTGACACCTTCATTATAAACCAATAAAAGCTAGCATTTTCTCCAAATACATTCAGAGAATATCCTTCCTCGTATACTAGCCATATACTAACTACCCGGTGTTTATATGTGAATATCTGTACTTTTCACAATGACATCGGTCAATAGTCGGATACATATACTCCCTTACATACGATTCATATGCTACTTGTCTTGCTTTTCTATCCGAATACCACCACGTTTTGCAATGAAAGCCGCCAAGAAAATACCACAAGTGCCTGTGATTAACTGTGGCCACCCCATACTGAATAAAATTCCTTTTTGCATAGTTTCCGGAATGCCCGGCATCAATTGGAATAAAGCCAAGAATAGACCATAAAGAACTACACTTTTTACGATAGCTCCCGTAATAGCAGTCATCCATACACGTTTTGTGCCTAATGCTTTCACAGTGATTGCATAGGACATACTACCAATAGCCACTACTGGTACAAACAGCGGAATCGTCAACATGCCTTGCAAAAACGCCATAATCGGTGTCACACAAGCCACTAAAAATCCACTCCATAAACCATATCGCCATGTAGCAAGCGCCGTACAAGCCCCTACGATGGAACCCACTAAAAATTGCACTAGTCCGTGCATAGGAATTATCATGCGAAGAAATCCTTGGCTTAGCAAAGCAATCGCTAAAAGCAAGGCACTTCCTGTTATTGTTTTAACTGACATTATGCTAATCCTTCTTCCATTAAATGTTGTAACTGCTCAGCTAATACTTTTGCTGCTTTACCCGGTTTACCATCACCCACAGGCTCACGATTTAAGGTAGTAATCGGAATAATGCCACCAATGGTATCGGTGAAGAAGATTTCATCTGCCTCTTTTAAGAATGCTTCATCAAATTCACGTTCAATAATCGTAATCCCTGCTGTTGGTGCCACACGAGTCACCACGAGCTGACGAGTGATACCTTTTAGAATATGATGATCAGCTGGATGCGTGTAACACACACCATCTTTCATCACAAATACATTAGAGGTAGCCCCTTCTGTAACAATGCCATCACGCACTAAAATAGCTGTATAAGCCCCTTTTTTCTCGGCTTTTGTTTGTGCCAAAATATTAGGAATTAAGTTCAACGTTTTAATATCCACACGAGCCCAACGCTCATCCGGTAAGGTAATGGCTTTTACACCTTCTTGCAAGGTCTCTAAATCCGTTGTAATCGGTTTAATAAACATATACATTTGCGGTTCTAAATTAGAACGCTCAAAGGCATGATGACGTGGTGTTACCCCACGAGTAATCTGTAAGTAAATATATCCATCAGTAATTTCACTTTGTTCAATCATGATTTCGTGCAACTCTTGCAACTCATCAGGAGGCATACGCACTGGAATATCCATTTCACGCATCGAACGATACAAACGATCTTGATGATAGGAAAAAGCAAAGGCGCGACCATTATACACCCGCACTACCTCGTATACACCATCACCAAAACAATACCCTCTATCATCAAGACTAACCACCTTGGCACCAGACT
>CALGLI010000227.1 GCA_937930265.1 uncultured Veillonella sp.
TTAAAAATGAAGCTGATGTGTACATTACACCAGCTTTCCCTAAGTTGATTTATGTGCTAGATGAACACAATGTACATCCAACTAGCGAATATTACTATTTAACAGAGTTGGCAGCGCAATGTACGGCGAAACGCATGTATCCAGACTATATTTCTGCGAAAAAAATGAAAGAAATCTATGAGGGAAATATATTTGCTCCTATGGGGTGTCGCTCCTTCTTGTCTCCATGGAAAAATGAAAAGGGCGAGTATGTATTCAATGGTCGCTTTAATATGGGCGTAGTGAGCTTAAATTTACCGCAAATTGGAATTTTAGCACAAGGTAAGGAAGATGTGTTCTTTGAAATCCTTGAAAAACGGTTAGAATTAGCAGAAAAAGCCTTGTTATTCCGCTATGATCTATTGAAAGATGTGACCAGTGATGTGTCACCTATTCATTGGCAATATGGAGCCATTGCTCGCTTGCCTAAGGGGGCTCCAATTCGTCCCTTACTAGAAGGTGGGTATGCAACGATTTCCTTGGGCTATATCGGTTTATATGAGGCGACCAAGCTAATTGTAGGCGATTCCAATACATCGGAAAACGGCCATGAGTTTGCTAAAAAAGTGATGGAACGTTTGCACAATGCAACGGAAACATGGCACAGTAAACACAACATCGGGTTTGCTCTCTATGGTACGCCAGCTGAAAGTCTTACAAATCGTTTTTCCTCTATTGATAGAGCACGGTTTGGGGAAATTCCAGATATTACGGACAAAGGGTACTACACCAATAGTTACCATGTGAACGTGCGAGAAGAAATCAATGTATTCGACAAATTTGCTTTCGAATCGGAGTTCCAAAAATTATCCACTGGAGGATGTATTTCCTATGCGGAAATCCCTAATATGAACAACAATATTCCTGCTTTGTTAACCATGATGCAGTATATTTACGATACCATTTCCTATGCGGAGTTTAATACAAAATCTGATTATTGCCATGAATGTGGCTTTGACGGTGAAATTATCGTCAATGATCAAGTGCAATGGGTATGTCCTCGGTGTCACAATACGAATCGTGATACCTTGACGGTTATCCGTAGAACTTGCGGATACTTAGGGGAAAACTTCTGGAACGAAGGCCGTACTAAAGAAATTAAAGATCGAGTAATGCATATTTAATACACTGATGAAAGAAGGTTGTACTATGCGCTATGGTCAGCTTAGACAATATGATATTGCTAATGGTGAGGGCATTCGTACATCCTTGTTTGTTACCGGTTGCACTCATTGTTGCTATAATTGCTTTAATGAAGAATACCAAGATTTTTCCGCTGGCAAAGAATGGACCGAATCGGATACAGAGCGATTGCTCTCCTATGTCATGGCACCTGCATGCAGTGGATTGACATTATTGGGGGGAGAACCCTTTCAAAATGTAGACGGATTAGTACCCTTAGTGGATAGAGTATTAACAGTAGCACCGCAGAAACCAATTTGGGTCTATTCGGGATATACTTATGAAGAAATATTGGCTTGTCCTAATAAACGACAATTACTAGAGCGGAGCCATATCTTAGTAGATGGGAAATTCGTAGATGAGTTGCGAGATCCAGGATTAGCCTTTAGGGGGAGTAGTAACCAGCGGATTATTGATATACAAGCATCCTTGGAACAAGGGGAAGTAGTGTTGTATTTGGAATAGAAAAAAGAACGGATAGTTGATGGAAATGTCAACTATCCGTTTTGTTATTCTATGATTTGTGGGGATATCTGTCGCTATTGCTATCATTCCCCAGTATATTATGGAACCATTATATTCATAAAGGATAGGGGAACTGCGAGTTGCACTTAAAAAAATGTGTGAGGTTCATGGTGTCTGATTGTCATCTTACTTCATGGGGGGAGGGCTTTAGCTCTTATTATATTTTGAAGTACTGAGAGCATATGGTATGTGATAGGCAGAAAATACGGTGTCATCTATGAATAGGTAAGGAAATATTTCTATTGTGGAAGTGTATGACTTATAGTACACTAGAGGTATATTTTTATACCTAGGTTAATCCTATGATGGGGGGAGTGCTTACTATGACGGAATTGCAAAATTTATTGAGTCAAAGAGATACATTGTTGGAAAAGATTAGAAGTATAGAAGCCACATGTGAAGGTTTAGAAAATGAAAACAATGCGAAGCGTGTGCAAGAGTTAAATCTAGTACAAGCGCAGTTGACAGCGGAGAAAAATGAAATTCAGTCCAAGCTGAATGTGGTGCAATCTAAATTGATAGCTATTAATGAAGAAATTGAGAAATTAGGCGGCACAGGAGTAGATCGAATCCTAGAAGCTATTAAAAAACAACGTTGGTATTTCTTTAAAAATAATACAAAAATCTTGTTAGATAGAAATACGGGGTTGCTGTGGGCTAACTTGGAGTATTTTCCATGGCGTAATAATGGACGAGAATATGAACGTAGTAATGCTCGTGATGTGATAGAAAAGTATAAAGATGATAAGATAGATAGCTGGCGATTACCGATTGTTGAAGAAATAAAAGACATGATTTATGATAAAACGTTTCCATTTCACAGTGGATCAAAGTGGTATATTAATGGCTACCGTTATTGGCTTTATTCAGGGTCTTGGTCTTATAGGATAGATTTAGAGAATTTTGAGACAGGTCCATACGATGGTAATTTAATTCCCTGTACTAGTTATCTAGTAGACAACACAGACTACAAGAACAATGTATCTGCTAGTAATCCAGTATATACAGAACAAGAACGTCTTCAATTTACTTTAGATTTATTTGTTCAAAATAACTTTGAGCCTATTTTTGATGATGATGAGATTACGGAATTATATAAGAAAATCTATTTTGAAAAGCCTGTGTTATTACAAGAGTTGCAGAACATACAGTCACAGATTGATGCCTTACAGACGGTAGAGTTACTTTCATCGTCTTTTGATTATACGGCCCTATTGGTAAAATACGATACGAAGAGTATTGATGGATCCATTATTAAATATTATCAAGCGGTGCAAATGTGGTGTGATGAGTTAATCGACAAGGTGGAACATTACGAAGAAGTGATGGATGCGGTGATTCGTGATTTTAATGTGATCAGCTTGAAATTGTCTAAGAAATATGAAGAAAATCCACATTTAACAGAGGAAGAAAATCGCTTGCTCGCAGATCGACAACGGTATTTTCAAAAACGATTCTCTTTGGGTATGCACAGTGTAAAATCTAAAATTTTAGTGGTAAAAGAGCAGGCAGATGAATTGGAATATCGTATTGATGATATCGATAATGGGGATGATGCTATGCATGCCTTAGCTATTCTTGAAAAAGAGGAGCGCGCAAGTTTCGGTTTCATCGCAGAAAACACTGCTAAAATCATTCGCAATGCTTTATTAAAAGTAGAATATTTTCAAGATAATCATGCATTCGTCATGCATGCCATCAATGTGTGGGAAGATTGGTCCGAAGGATATCGGGTGTTCAAGACGACGTACCGTGAAGATTTAAAACATGGTTGTGAAGACGATGGTATTGAAGAAGACATTTGGGGTCAATGGTATGAAGATTGGCAGAAGATTCGTTATGCTATTGAACAAAAGGTACAACCTATCATTGAGAGGGGATTAAAATCTAATATACCAACCTTGTCAGAGACAAAAGTGAGCGTTCCAGAGCAACTAATCGAAGTATTGGAAACGTACAAAAATAACGTAGACCGATTCTTCTTAGAAGATAGAAAAGGGATTTATCAAAAATTTGCATTCCAAGCTGGTGGGGATTTACAGGACAAGTTTGAAAGCCAAAGTGAACTGTATAAATGTACGGCATCCTTGCAAAGTGCCTTACAAGAGATTATTTTCAATTGTGCCAATGCGGAAGACCGAGTGTTCATCTTGAAATGGGCGAATAGCTTGTTAGATATTCAAATTGATGAGATTTTAACATTTGTGGCAGATAATGAATTGCAAAATATTTCTAACACAATTCTTACAGAATTTGCGACATTAAAACAGAAAAATTTTGATGCGTACTTAACGGATGCGAAAGCCTATAGCGAAGAAAAAGCACGCCGTGAAAAAGAGTATACTTCCTTAATTTTTAAAATGCGGAAGGATTTGATGAAGTGATACCTACAATCATAGCGGATCCAAGGCTAATCATCGATATAGAGCCTAGTGAAATCTGGCACTATCAACAGCCTAAACGAGGGGATCACATTCGTGTGAATCGGTCTGGTATCTATAATCACCACGGTGTCTAC
>CALGLI010000228.1 GCA_937930265.1 uncultured Veillonella sp.
TTTCAGAGGTACTGGAAACCTTACAATCTGATGAAGGAGTTCTCTTGTTAGGCGCCTACGAGCGTGAAGATGATAAGACAATTAAAGATATTTTACAAACACAGTTACATACCAATTCATACCATACCATTGCCATTTGCATTGGTCCTGAAGGTGGGTATAGTCCTAATGAAATGGACCTATTGGAATCCTGTGGCGGTCATAAGGTCAGCCTAGGAGGTACTATATTACGCGCTGAAACAGCAGCATTGAGTGCTGTGAGTATGATTCAATATGAATTACTAGATTAGGAGTCTCATGAAGACAGTTGCATTTACTACCTTAGGGTGTCGTGTCAATCAATATGATACGGATGCCATGAAAGGTTTATTTATAAAAGCAGGATATACACCTGTTGGTTTCGATGAAGAAGCCTCTATTTATGTGATTAATACTTGCTCCGTAACTAACATGGGAGAGAAAAAATCACGCCAATTAATCCGACAAGCAAAACGCCGTAACCCAGAAGCATTTATCGTAGTAACTGGCTGTTACGCCCAGTTAGCGCCAGAGGTAATTTCTGCTATCGATGGGGTTAACCTTGTCATCGGTACAGCAAACCGGAATAAAATCGTAGAATTAGTAGAAAATATTCCATCCACAGAAGAACAGATTTCCATCGTTCGTAATGTCATGGAAGAGTCTACTTTTGAAGAAATGCCTTTATTTGGCAATGAAATTGAAAAATGTCGTGCTTTCATGAAGATACAAGAAGGATGTAATAATTTCTGTTCCTTCTGTATCATTCCGTATACGAGAGGAAAATTAAAGTCCAGAAAGATTGAAGATATTGTAGAAGAAGCAAAACGCCTTGTTGCCTATGGGTATAAAGAAGTAGTGCTCACAGGGATACATCTCGGTAACTACGGTATTGAATTACCTGAACGACCAACCTTGGGCCGTGTTGTGCGTGAATTATTGACTATTGACGGCTTAGAACGCATTCGCTTTGGTTCTATTGAATCTGTGGAAGTATCGGAAGAATTAATCGAATTAATGGCAACAAACCCTCGTGTATGCCCTAACTTACATTTACCGTTACAAGCAGGATCTGATCCTGTGTTGAAAGCTATGAATCGTCACTATAATTTGCAACAATACAAAGACTTAGTGAAGTATTTACGTAGTCGCATTCCGAATTTATCCATTACCACAGATATTATCGCTGGATTCCCAGGGGAAACAGACGAATTATTTGAGGAAACGATGCGCACAGTAAAAGAAGTGGGCTTTACCCATATCCACGCTTTCCCATATTCTATTCGAGAAGGCACACCAGCTGCTAGGATGGAAGATCAAGTGCCAGAAGCAGTGAAAAAGACTCGTGTTGCCTTATTAAATCAACTTGGCAAGGAAGGTTTTAAAACCTATGCCAACCGTTTCCTCAATCAACCGGTGAAAGTACTCATCGAGCAAAGCGATGACTTTTACTATTACGGATTAACTAATGAATATGTACATAGTAAAATTCCTAAACAGGATCACCAATTTAATGTAGGGGATATTGTAAGTGGAGTTGTAACAGAAGTACATAGTGATGTGGTCTTAGTAGAAATTAGTATCTAAATTTTCTTATAAAATATCAATACTTACTTATTTTATTAGGAGGATATATGGCAAGAGGGATTTTATATGTAATGACAACAGTCGTAGATGGCTTAGTAAAAATAGGTAAGACTGGTATTGATAATTTTGAATCTCGAATGAATACATTAGAAAACAATGGTTATCGCAATGTAGTTGGCTTAAAAAGAAAGTTTGCTATTGAAGTAGATGATTATGATGAAAAAGAACTTCTATTAGATGATATATTTAGTAAAAGTCGACTTCATAATACAGAACTATTTGCACTTGATATAGAGTTAGTTATCCAATTATTATCTTCCTTTGATGGAAAGCAGGTCTATCCTACAGATCAAGGTAAAGATGTTGTATTTGATAATGCAACAAAAGCTAGAGCTGATAATTTAGAAAATCAAAGTTATCAAAATATTCCTGACGGATTGTATTATATTAACCAAAAGAGAAAAGATTTTGGACCTATATATGGTAAAATGATGGTGGAGAATGGTACATTTACTGTATTAAAAGGTAGTTCCTGTGCTCCATCTAACTATGAGTATGCAGAAAATCTAAGAAAAACAGCTGTTATTAATAAAGATATACTAATGGAAGATAAAGTTTGTGATTCTCCTTCAGCTGCCGCTATTTTAGTAAGAGGGTTATCTACCAATGGATGGACTGCTTGGAAAAATGAAGAGGGTGAGACCCTTGATATATTTAGAAAGAAATAATAGACTATATAGAATATTTTTGATATAGTAAACATATAGTATGTAAGTATCATACGGTATATAAGAAAGGGGATTCCCATGAAAGAAGATTGCTTATTCTGTAAAATTATTAATAAAGAAATTCCAGCTAAGGTTGTATTAGAAAATGACAAATTCTTAGCATTCCATGATATTGCTCCCGTAGCACCTGTACATGTATTGATTATTCCTAAAAACCATGTATCCAATATTGCTCATTTATCTGAAAAAAATGAAAAATATGTGGAAGGCTTATTGCCATTTGCTAAGTTAGTAGCTAAAGAATTAGGTATTGCTGCAGATGGATACCGTTTAACATTAAATACTGGCGCTAAAGCAGGTCAAACTGTATTCCATTTACATGCACATTTATTGGGCGGTAAAGAATTAGGCTGGCCAAATATCGACTAATTTAGAGGAGACATATAGTGGCATTAGATCAAAATATTTTAGAACAATATAATGTAGATAATATTCTACATTACTTTCAAGAAATCGCTAATATTCCCAGAAAATCTGGGCATGAACAAGCTATTTCTGACTATATAAAGGACTGGGCGCTAAACTTGGGATTAGATGTGTTCCAAGATGAACAGTATAATCTAATCATTAAAAAAGCCGGTACAGAGGGCTATGAGACTCATGAACCAGTGATTTTACAAGGTCATATGGACATGGTGTGCACGAAATTAGAGTCTGTAGAGCATGACTTTATTAATAGCCCTATTGCTTTGCATGTAAAGGATGGTATCTTACATGCAAATGGAACTACCTTAGGGGCAGATGATGGCTTTG
>CALGLI010000229.1 GCA_937930265.1 uncultured Veillonella sp.
GATTATATTGATCCGGGCTTTCATAAAATTGCTAGTCAACGCGAGTGCTACAATTTAGATACATGGCTTGTTCCACCACATAAATTAATACCGTTTTTTGTGGGGCAAGCGGAGACTGCTGATATTTCTATTATAGAAGGTGTGATGGGTCTTTATGATGGGGGACGTGAAGGAGTTAGTTCCACTGCACAAGTTGCCAAGGATTTAAAAGCCCCAGTGGTGTTAGTTATCGATTGTAAGGCTATGGGAGAAAGTGCGGCAGCCATTGCTAAAGGCTTTCGGGATTATGATCCAGATGTGCAATTTGGTGGAGTTATCTTAAATCGCTTAGGCTCTGACAATCATGAACATATGATTCGGACGGCGATGAAAAAGTTAGGTGTCCCTGTCTTAGGTGCTATCCGCCGTGATGAACGCATGCAATCACCAGAACGTCATTTAGGGTTGACACCAGTGACGGAAATTGATCCCACAGAAGCTATTGCTACCATTCGAGATGCTGTAAAAGTTATGGTGAATTTAGAAGCCTTAGTAGAGTTAGCTCAAAGTGCTACGGACTTGTCTGAGGATGCTGTGGAGGTAGTAGAGACCGTAGAAAAACGTGCACGCATTGGCATCGCTATGGATGAAGCATTCTCCTTCTATTATCCAGCTAGCTTAGCAGCCCTAGAAGCAGAAGGGGCGGAATTGCATTATTTTAGCCCTTTAAAAGATACAGCATTGCCAGATGTTGATGGTATCTTTTTTGGAGGCGGATTTCCAGAAATGTTTCTATCTCAATTGGGGCAAAATGAATCTATGCAAGATAGCATACGTAAGGCTAGTGAAACAGGGATGCCAATCTATGCGGAGTGTGGCGGTCTCATGTATATGACAGAAGCAGTGACTGATTTCGAAGGGAATACCTATCCGATGGTGGGGATTGTACCAGCTACCTGTGAAATGCAGCAAAGCTTACAACGTGTAGGTTATGTTAGTGCTACTATGTTGGAACCAAGTATTTTAGGATCTGTGAAAGATACTTTGCGTGGACATGAATTTCATTTTTCTACAATGACACCTACGCAAAGTCCCTTTCCGTGGGCTTTTGAATTAGTAGGAGGGCGTAAGCCTAAGGCTTATCAAGGTGGATATGCACATAAAAATGTGTTAGCCTCCTATTTACACATTAATTTCTCTGGCAGCGAAGAGGCGGCAAAAGCCTTTGTAGATTCTTGTGAGGACTATAGTCAACGTAAGTAGTAAAACATAAGGATGTTAAAATGTAATTTTAATTTGCGTTTTAGGTATAATGTAAAAGGCGAAAAAAGATTGACATTTTTTTTGTCCATGTGTATACTAATATCGTTGACGAGCCGGAGTGGCGGAATGGCAGACGCACTTGACTCAAAATCAAGCGGGTAACACCGTGTGGGTTCAAGTCCCACCTCCGGCACCAACGATTAGCAGATACTATGTAAATAGTATCTGCTTTTTTATTGCTTTTTGATAGATAATTTTACTTAATGATTTAGAGTATCTAGTAATAGGACATGCGATGTATAAGAAGCCATTAGGTATGGTCATGGTGTAGGAATTACTTATAAATGGGTCAAAAAGTGACTTATTATGATTATTTTATATAGCTTTCATGATGAAAAATAATTGACGGTTTGTGGAAAATTATATTATGATAAATACAAATTAAGGTGATAATAAATCCCAAAAAGTGTATTGGAGGATGAAATGGTTACTAGGAAGTCCTAGAGCGAAGGATATGAATGTATAGCTTCACGAAAGGAGGGACCTATGTCAGAAGGTAAAAAAACTTGTGTAAGAACGTATGGATTTACTAGAAGTAGCATGTGAGGGAGAAAGCTATGAACGAATATACATATACGTTAGACAAGACGGGTTTTTATAAAATCCTTTTTAATACGTCTTTGATGGTAGCCAAAGAACAATTGCATAGTAGGTTAACACCGAAAAAGCTAGAAGGTGCCGTGGATTATATGTGCATGCTCTGTACCTGCATGAATTTAGCAATTGATCAGAATCAACTAGAATGTGCAAAGTTTAATGATGGAATTGTAGAAGAATATGTAAGCTTAGTAGATATAATCATAAGTAACGAGGGGAGTATTAATTATATAAAAGCGGCTAAAATTGATGAGCTGTTTATTAAATCGGCAGAGTTAGTACGAGCTCTGCTGCAAGGAGGGGTATTAGCTGAACAGTTGCAAGAGTTGCAACGCTCCTATCATTGTTGGCACGTGAAGCAACGCATGTATAATTCACAAAAAGGTTTACTTCACTAGTGTGTATGAATGGGTGAGTGGCGTAAAAGTAATATATAGACTACTATATAGGTTGTGAAAAGCATGTAGATACAATGGGTGGTAAAAACAGATCCAACTAAAAGAGAGGAATGTTGATCCTAGAGAGTCAGGGTTCCTCTCTTTTTTATACTATACTAGGCATAGGTTTAATCTGTGGTGTATAAGGAGAGGAAGGACATAGGGATATATTGTCTTGGTCTAACTATGAAGTGTATTAAAGTGTGACCTTTTATTCATCGGTACAAAAAACTTGCACCAACCCCAATAGTCTTGTAAAATAGAGGTATAACAACGTATGTAGTATAAGAAATTTTAGGAGGAACTGATTATGGCAGTAAAGATTGGTATTAATGGCTTTGGACGTATTGGTAAATGCGTAATGCGTGCCGCTCTTAATAATCCAGATGTAGAGGTGGTAGCCATCAATGATACTGGGGATATTGAAGGATCTGCTTTGCTGTTCAAGCATGACTCTATTCATGGTAATTTGAGCTGTGATGTAACAATAGATGGTGACTACTTAGTAGTAGATGGTAAACGTACTCGTGTATTCTGTGACCGTGATCCAGCGAATATCGATTGGTCTGGGGAAGGTGTAGAAGTAGTGATCGAATGTACTGGCGTGTTCCGCTCTCGTGAAAAAGCAGCGGCTCATTTAGGTGGTACTGTTAAAAAAGTTATCATTTCCGCACCTGGTAAAGATGAAGATAAAACAATCGTTATGGGCGTAAATGAAAGTGAATACGATCCAGCGACACATCATGTAGTATCTAATGCAAGCTGTACAACAAACTGTTTAGCTCCATTTGCGAAAGTATTGCATCAAGAATTTGGTATTAAACGTGGTATGATGACAACAGTTCACTCTTACACAAATGACCAACGTGTATTAGATGCACCACATAAAGATTTACGTCGTGCTCGTGCAGCAGCGATGTCCATTATTCCTACTACCACAGGCGCAGCGAAAGCAGTTGCCTTAGTATTGCCTGAATTGAAAGGTAAATTAAATGGCTTTGCTCTTCGTGTTCCTACGCCAAACGTATCTGTTACAGATTTAGTAGTAGAACTTGAAAAAGAAGCAACAAAAGAAGAGATTAATGCAGCATTCCGCAAAGCAGCTGAAGGCGAGTTAAAAGGCATTCTTGGCGTATCTGACTTGCCATTAGTGTCCAAAGATTTCAATGGTGATGCTCGTAGTTCTATCGTTGATGCAGATTTGACAATGGTGATGGAAGGCAATATGGCAAAAGTAGTAGCTTGGTATGACAATGAGTGGGGCTATTCCTCTCGTATTGTTGACCTAGCTGTGTACATGGGCAAACGAGGCTTATAATCTGTCGGGGACTACGAGAGTAGTCCCTTTTTGTCGTGCCTATAGATACTTTCAGTTCCTACTGTGGGATTGAAACCTAGATATACAGAGTGGAAAATGCCACAGTTTGAGTAAATACATATATTAGATTTCGAACTAAATTCATGCATATGATTATATTGCAGATACATAGGAGACGGTATGAAACTTTCACTAGCAAATATGAATGTAGCGAACAAAACAGTATTTGTTCGAGTTGATTTTAATGTGCCTCTGAAAGACGGCGTAATCACTGATGACACTCGGATTCGTGCGACCTTACCAACGTTGCGTCATTTGATTGGCGAAGGGGCAAAAGTTGTCATCGCATCCCATTTAGGTCGTCCAAAAGGAGAACGCAAACCTGAATTTACATTAGCACCTTGTGCGAAACGATTGAGTGAACTCTTAGAACAACCAGTTCGCTTTGTAGAAGATTGCATCGGCGACATTCCGGCAAAAGCAGTGAGTGAAATGCAATCTGGTGATGTGGTGGTATTAGAAAATCTTCGTTTCTACAAAGAAGAAGAAAAAAATGATCCTACCTTTGCCAAAGCCTTAGCGGATTTAGCGGAAGTAGGCGTGAATGATGCCTTCGGTGTATCTCACCGTGCCCATGCCTCTGTGGAAGGGATTACGAAATACTTACCAATGGGTGCGGGTTTCTTGTTAGAAAAAGAAATTCGCTATGTAGGCGGTGCTGTAGAGCATCCAGAACACCCATTTGCAGCCATCATTGGTGGTGCTAAGGTAAGTGATAAAATTGAAGTGATTTCTAACTTGTTGCCAAAAGTAGAAGTGTTGATTATCGGCGGTGGTATGGCGAATACTTTCGTGGCAGCCCAAGGTCATAATGTAGGTACTTCCTTGGTAGAAGCAGATAAATTTGAGTTAGCTCGTGAATTAATCGGTCGCGCGAAAGAAACGAAGACCAATTTATTGTTACCAGTAGATTTCGTAGTAGCCGATGCTTTCAGTGAAACGGCGAATCATAAGGTAGTGG
>CALGLI010000230.1 GCA_937930265.1 uncultured Veillonella sp.
ATTTAATATATTGATTCATAAATACCTCACTATTTAACCTGTTTATATAACATATCCATAAAATTATATAAACCCTCTATTTTATTAACATATCTACATATTCAACTTCTAAAAGTTGAGCAACAGTTGAGCAACTGTTTTAATTTTAAACGAATTATAACGAGCTTAATCCGCCATTTCTTCAATTTTATAAGATAGCATCAAATCGTCGATAAGGCCTCTTACACCTTCCTCGTTATATTCCTTCGGATCAGGAACGACTTCCGCTATCCAGTCCGCCGTCCAAACGTAATCTACACCTTCGGGCCATACGAAATCAGAAAATTCTTCTTCCATGTCGCCATCAACCCATGCGTCCTTGTCCCATTTACCGATGCATGGAGATTGGCGCATTTCATGCTCGTATATCATGTCCCATGCTTCCTTGTAAGTTTCTGCGGTTCCCATAAACCAAGGTTTTTTACTTTCTGTACTGTACACTTTTAACATTTTAGGCTCCTCCCCATATAATCGTTCCATGCCCTGGCGGGATACTAGCCAATTCCGCCCAGACTTTCTAGCTTCATCATCAGTAAATTGTTTAATTGCATATCTTTTTAAGCAACATTGCTTTATAGAATCGGCAGGTACCTTCCATCGTTTCCCAGCCTCTTGTGTAGTCATTACATCATCTAATTTCATTATAATACTCCCAATATAACTAATAGATTATAAACAGATAATATAAAGGCAATAATGCTAATTATTAAAGTTAATCTTGAAATCATATGCTCGCCATTGTTATAATAGTTAGGAAGATTGGGGCTCTTTCGAGCCCCTGTGGTTACTGATTTAATAACTGTGCTATCGCAATTGCTAGCTGGATAAACGCGGTTATTATTGGTAGCCACTTTTTTGTTATCTTCCTTAACTTCTTCAATGGCATCACCTCCTTCCTTATGATTACATTATAACACTTCGCCGTGTTATATGCAATAGTTTTTTATAATTTTTACAAACAAAAAAGGGCCTACTAACCTAGATATTATCTAAGCTAGTAGGCCCTTCTGTATTTTATCAAAACTATACTACCAGGAGTCCACCTGCTCCTGCTCAGGAGATATATGGATCACCTCTCTATCGATGAATTACCACTCCGATTATCGCTCCCGCTCCCACTACCTGGGATAAGTTGCGTTGCATTCGTAGTCGCTTGATTGTTCTCTTGTCGTTGTCTATTTGCCCTTTCAATTCGGTCAAAGAGTTCTGCATTTCTGACAAGGTAACTTCTTGCTTCATGGATAGCATTTTGGCTTTCATCAATTCGGTTTCCAATGTCGATATTGTATTGTGCGCTTCGTTCAATTCTTCCTTTTGCTTCATGACTAAGCTTTGAGCTTCGGTCAATGGAATACTGGATGTCTCGATTAAGCTTAACGCTTTCGCGTTGTTGGCTTTCAATTCGTTCCACTGTGTTAAGGGAATCGTTATTGTGCCCTCCGCTTGGTTGGTAGAGGATATATCCTGCGCAAAGCAAGGCGAGGAACACAATACTGCCGATAAGAATATAGCGGTTACGAGCGCTATCAAATAGACTTTTGATTCTTTCATACATCATAGCCCTCCTGCGTAATCTGTGATACCTCGTGCAATAGCACGGACGATAGTATCTAAATCGTTTGTAAGCATAGCATGGTCTTCTTCGTTATCAATGAATGCCATTTCAACTAATACCGCTGTTGCATCCGTACCGTTTAAGACCCAAAGGTCATCACGTTTTTTAACGCCCCTGTCTACCGTAGTAATGCTTCGGATAATTTGTGATTGGATATCATTAGCCAAACGTTGCCCATTAAAAGACTTGTACAAAGTTTCTGTACCTCGTGCTTGCGTATTAAAAGCATTACAATGAAGAGACACAAAAATATCGGCTCCCCAAGAATCAGATTCGGAGCATACTAGCCCTAAATCATCATCTTGAAGAGTACGAACTTCACATCCTGCAGTTTCCAAATATCTTGCTAGCATCTTTCCTGCATCACGTGCCACATCGCATTCACGTGTACCGTATACAGGATTAACTGCACCACTATCAAGGGCAACGTCATGCCCTGGGTTAATAAATACTTTCATTTTTTATCCTCCTGTTCTAATTTATCTGGGATACCATTATTATCCCTATCAACGCTAAGCCATAATAATCCTGTAAGCGATACAATCACGCCCGGAGCACCAAACATATGGTCAATTAAGAATGCTCCCATTGTTATGATCTTATCGTGTGCACTAGATATTTCGCCTAAATAAAATGAAATCGCATAAGCCATGGTTGCCAATATAATTGGTGTTAGCATGATAAATATGAGTATTCTGGCTCCCCATACTAAAGTAGGGTGGACTTTCGCCACCCTAACAGATTGATATATATTTCTTACAGAATTAATGAGCTTTGGCGGTATGTTCATGAAACTCCCCCCTTAACTCATCTAATCGTGTTTCCATTCCGTTAACCCTTGTTGCTAGCTTCACATGCTCCGTGAAACCCTTTACACGCTCTTCCCTTGATAGCTTGATTTCATTCTTCAGGTCATTAAGAGTCTCAGTTAAAACCCCCATTTTTTCTTGGAAAACTAGAGTGTCTTGCAAATGTTGCAAATCACGCTTTTCCAATAGAGGAAGGACTAATACTTTATAAATAAAGCCTGCCACTATACTAACAATGGTTAATGTTGTTAGAATATCATCTAACTGAAATTGCCATGTCCACATTTAATCACCTTGGCTTTCGTTGTTTTTACCATTTTCTAAATCAATCAATTCATTATGGATACAGCCCTCTGTAGGGCAAGTTCCGTCATCGTTTAGCACTTCCCAGCAGTATTTACAGAATTCCATAACAGGAACTTTACTTTCTCCGATAAATTTAGGCATATTATCGCACCCCCTTAATACGTGTTACCATTTCGTCATTTAATTTAATATATTGGGCACTAATGGCTGTAGTAGGTTTCCCCATCAACAGCAATCTGCGTTGAGCTTCTTCGAGTACTTTAAATCGAGGTTCGTATTCTGCTTTAATAGCATTAATTTTATCTTCTTTTGTTGGAACATATTCAGCTACAGGAATATCAACAAATTCACCATTTACATATACTTTACCGCTTATGAATTGTGATTGCATTTCACTATCACCTGTTAATATGTTAGCAGTCGGATATGCTTGTCTTGCCAATTTTTCTGTTTCTTCTAAAGTGTCCGCATGAACACCAACTACATAAGATGTTTGGCGAACGCCTTTTTCATCTAATACGAATACATACATATTATGGTCCTTTCTGAGGTTATTATGAAATTAATTGAGAAATTAAAAGGCGCCCATGAGCGCCCCTATGTTGCATATAAAATTATTGGTTATTATTCCTCTTATCAAGAGGCTAAGGAGGCATTATGCAATGTTCATACATTAGATGATGTGTATCAATCATGGTTAGAGTTGCATTCATTAAATGTTTCACTACACACCATGAAAGGGTATGAATGTGCCTATCATCATGTATCATCAATATCTCACCGCCCTATCAACGAAATCACATATATGGAGTTGCAAAATATAATATCTAATATGCTAAAGAGCGGACTCTCTTATTCATCATGTAAGAAAGTTCGCTCTTTACTCAATCAACTATATTCATTTGCAATTATTAATGGCTGGTGCTCAAAGTCATACAGTCAATATTTGAATATTGGCCACAATATTCCAGTTCGTCCACGTAAGGTGTTTACTACGAATCAAATCAACCGCCTTTGGAATATCAATGCGGAATTGCCTTTGATTCTTTTGTATACTGGCCTACGTGCCTCAGAGTTAATAAATTTAAAATCAACCGACATCAATCGCAAACAGCGGTATTTGAAAGTTACTTCCAGTAAGACGAAAGCAGGCATCCGCATCATTCCTATTCATCATCGAATATGGCCATTTATTGAATCTCGATTATCTAACAAGTGGATCATAGATGAACGAAATTATGTGTCCCTCTCAAAAGCCTTTAAATTAGCCATGGAATCCATTAATACTAAACATACTCCCCACGATTGCCGTCATTCATTCGCTACTAGATTAGATGATGTAAGTGCCAACTACAATGCTACACGATTATTGCTCGGTCATGCATCATCTAATGTTACAGATGGTGTATATACTCATAAATCACTTAGGCAATTACGCAAGGCAATCGAAATGCTTAAATGACCAAGGGGGAAAATTTGTCCCTGAAATTGCATCTATAACATTTCCTATTCGTTTTAACGAAGTACTAGCAGTACTTCCTATGATGCTAGATGAGCCAACTCCATGGCATGAGATGATGATTAGACCAAAGGCCATCACGGCGAGCACGTTTAAAATGGTAAGCGGTAGCAATAACACTAACTATCCTAAGTCTCGTAATAATGGTTGTTGGATTGCTGTTGGTATTTAATCACCAAGGGGGAAAACAAAAGGCTGGAGAGCAAAAGCAATCAGATATTAACAATTTAGAAGCCACAACAAATAAAGTTATATTTCCTATATCATTTACAAACAGCCATCTATTCCATACATTTGGGATTATTGCTAGTGATGCATCAGTGTTTTGGGGAAACTCTGGAGCAAGTGTAATTAGCAGAAGAATATCTAGTACTGATATGCGATATGAAGTACATTCTAGTTATCAAACAATGTTAAAAGCAGACTCAATCATTGAATGGTGTATTGTGGGAATTTAAACGCCTAAAGCAATATATCGCATTTTGATTTGTTCTATAGCATTACTATTCTCACTGATAACCGCTGCAAATCCAGTTGATGTAATCTGACTATCACTAAATCCAACTCGTGATAAATGTCTTAATTCTACTTTATTAATTGCATATGGATGTACATATAATGGCTTAGATTTAAACGCTATTGGGAAAGTAAACTGCTCTTGCCTTTGTTGACTTCCTATATCGTAATAGGCCTGTGTATCGCTATCATTTCCCCCTTGGATAATTAAATTCCCAAACAGCTTACCAAGGCAGATATACCAAGCATTTACATTACTGAAATCATATCTGATTCCAAGGCCTGTTGCTTTCTCACTTTCCAAGGCATTGACTACATCGGTTGCGTTTTTGATGTTTAGTCCGCTCAAAATGGTTTTCACCAGTTGTAAAGTAGGTGCTTTTGCTAATGAATCGCTATCATCTACGCTAGTAATCATGTTATTTACTTGTTGAATAATAGCATTGAATCGACTGTCATGTGCATCGGGATCTGTATTATGTGCTTCCAGATCATGCACAGAGGCTACCCCATTATCGGAAATGATTGCTTGCACATTTTCCGCATTGCCAATTACGGTAGTGATAGTAAACGTGTAGCTATCCATCGGCGTATTCTTATCAGGAATGTAGTCAACATAGTTGCCGCCGTTTGTGTAAGAGAATAGCACCTCTTGCCCGTTTTCACCTGCTTTGGCCATGAGCCCTATTTCTCGTGCATAAAAACCGGCTTCAAGGTTTTTATTCGAGAGTAGCCCTTTCACCATGAATTGTCCATCACCTGTTTTAACACTTTTAGTAATCGCCAATTCCAGGCGCTTATCAGTCAACGCCGTAGCGCGTGGAATTGATGCCGGCATGTCGCCTGTACCGATAACGATTTTGGTAAAAATCAAAGCCTGCTTACTCGCATTAGCTTCCGCAATAGTATTTGTCCCCGCCATTGTAGTAATGACGGCAGGATATTTCGCCATGTATACCTCCTATATATGAATAAATTGGTGAACGGTAATTACGCCACCGACATAAAGCTGTTGCGTTTGTGGGCCTGTCGCGATTTTTAAACTTGGTTCAGCTACGGCGCTACCTGCAGCTGTTGCAATACCACCGACATACACGCCGCCTGAATTAATAGCGTGCACATACTCAATACCATCTAGCCAGGACCTTTTATTCTTGACGAATTCTAATATACGGAGCACGCGCTCTCGTATATTCGGTGTCATCATATAACCGGACATCTGGAGTTTGAAATGGTAAGGCTTCCCGTCCTCGTAGCCCCAGTTCTCCACAACTTCGCAGTCTGAATACAGTTCGCCGATAGCTTCCTCAACTAATCCAACTGTGCCCTTTCTTCGATGCCAAGCGATAGAACTCAAAATTAATTTAATCTTTTGTTCTCTAGCTACAGCTTCATCGTAGAAGTCAACGTGTAAATGCCAGGCTAACTCATCTAGTATTGGCGTGCTTAACTCATTAAGATGCGACAAGATAGTTAGTCTATCCACGAACGGCATCAACGCCATAAGTCGCAACGTAACCACTTCAGCTAAGGCTTGAACATTAGCATCATTAGCAATCGAGCTCGGTAGCGTATCCTTTAATTTGAATTTGTAGAGATCATTCATGCTCTACACCCCCATATGTGATAGTCTTACCGGAACACTGCGCCAATTCCACTTGGTAGCCATCTTCCTTCTTGCCGTCTTTCACAACGGTAAATACAGGGGATGTTACGCTAACACGTTTAGCCCCAGCTTCCATTACACGACGAATCAATTCAGATGGAATAATGTCGCGGCCCACTTTTCCGGATTGCCATTTAATATAATCCGTAACGGCCGCATCGACACGACTTTTAATTATATCCGCATAATACGAATTATCCGAATCAACGTAGTACTGAATATCGATGCTGTAATTCTTAGCGGTAGGTGCCTTTACTGACACATTATCGGTAAGTGGCCGCACTTTCTTATCGGAGAGCGTAGTTTCCACTAATTTAAGAATTTCTTCCCCTGCAACTTCGCCTGACACGAGGCCAGGATATACAACTACATCCCCAGGTTTAGGCGATACCACTTTCACAGAGCTAATAAGGGCCGATGCTTTTTTTGTAAAAAATTCATAAGCCCCTTCCGCACCAGCACATGAGAAGCTTTCAGGAGCTTCCCTGATACGTTCACGGAACGCATCGTCCGTCTCCGTATCGGCACCACCTTCAGAGATTGTAATATTGGTTACACTTGCAATATAGGGAATCGGATCCACAAGCGTGGTAATCGACCCTACTGGGTAGCCGTTCCCTTTGGCAGAGGCTTCCGTACAAACGGCTTTTACTTGAACCATTGTTTCATTAGCCGATAAATAATAAGGCTCGGTTGTTGCAAAAAACACATTATCCCCCGCTGTGAAACGAGTACTTTTAGGAATCGCTATTCCTTCTGGTCTTGCCATCGATGCGGTTAGCTTCATAGTAGTGACTGCGCCCGTAGCTTGTAAGCGTTCCACGCCTAACGCAATGCCGATATGGTCTAAGTTATTTCCCCTAGCATAGGCCAGAAGATTCTGCTTGCCCGTATCGTTGATGCGGTTTAACAATAAAATCACAATATTAGTAATCGTTAATAGAAATAAGCGAATAGGGTCCGCCGGTGCTAACTTTCGCCCAGTAACAGAGGTGTAGAGGGCGAATATTTCCTTTTCAACGGCTTCTTTATCCGCCGTGACAAAGTTGATTTCAGGTAAATTCATTATTATCGCCTCCACGGTGGTAAATTAATAGTCGCCCTTATATCTACATCAGGGCATTTCAAAATAAGGTTAGCGGGCAATATCACATATTGAGCGTACTCTTGATTGGCTTCTAGCAGCACGTTCATATAAGCTTCATTGCCATACACTTTAAATGCGATACCGTCCCACATATCGCCTTGGATGGTTCTATACTGTTTCATAGCTACCTGCGCTTTCTAGCCATTCATCTTTGATTGCAATTGATACCTTAGGCAACAAATGCCCTTCTTCCGCATCAGTTGCTTCTGTACTTTCAAAGTCAACGGACACAACTCTACATCGTGGCTCATATTCAGTAATGGCCCGAATCACCTCTGCAGATATTCTGGCCATTGCTACCGGTAAAGGTAAATCAATGACAGTACCATCTATACCGAACCGCCTATCAAGTGGTACGGAAAATTGTGTTGTAGAAATAATAGTTCGCACATTTTGAATGATTTCTGTAAGAACATCCTTCGGCGCAAAATCAATGCCATCAAGACGAGCGCTCACATCAATTTGCATTTGTATCACCTCCCTGTTTAGGTGTGATTACAACTTTAGGAGTATCAGGCGCCTCCTTCAGCGTTACATTAATGGATGCGGACAATACATTACCTCGATTATCAATCGTATTCATCGCTGCGCTTATACTGGTAATCAGTAATTTGTGCTCACTAAATGGCTTACCATTAATAATCAACTGTTCGGCTTGTCCTTCTCGACACATCTTGGCCACTTCTTCAATTTCTTTTAGAGGGTCAACGCCCAATAGCTTATTAAAGTTCATCGTAAAAGAAATATCATCCGCATCAGGTCCTAGGAATTCAAGTATCGGCTTTTGCCCTATGATTTCATGGGACGCTGTTCGGGCGTTGATATTCCGTGCCAATGCATCGAACGTACGCACTGTATGAGAAGATGCCACAAACACAATTTTTCCAAAGCTTCCTAATTGGCGTTGTGGTAAGAACCCGCCCAGGCCAAACTTATCCGCTAAATTAGATAAGCGAGAGTAAGCCACATCGCCTAATTGCGTATTTTGTAAATTCTTTAAACCTTGTGAATTAAGGTTCTTCTTATAGTTGGCAGCAGTGCTGCCTAATTTACTAAATATTGATATGTTGCTCACCTCCTATCGATTCGGCGTTCCTGTGCTTCCGCCTCCAGGAACGACACCACCATGCGTGTGAGACACTAAACTAATTCCGTTGACTACTACATCCCCAGAAGGGGCGTTTATAGTTAAATTACCGGTGCAATTTATAACAAGACCTCCTCCATCCGCATCATATGAGACTGTTGATC
Organism: uncultured Veillonella sp.; assembly: GCA_937930265.1. Lineage (GTDB taxonomy): Bacteria > Bacillota > Negativicutes > Veillonellales > Veillonellaceae > F0422. Next base: position 8,869 of record CALGLI010000230.1, read on the forward strand.
CGTCTGCAAATGTAATGCCGTGAATATTTTGTCCATTAAAAGAGGGCTTATCTTTGGCATTGTAAGTAGTGCCTAAGATGTAGCCCTGGGACAAATTATTATTTTGAGGTAAAAATAAACACAATACCTGTTCGCCAACATCGGGCATCCAGTAGTGTTTATTACTTTGTGATCCGTGTGAAAGTACTTCGAGTGGATATGAGACTAAATCATCGCGGTCCGGAAATGTTACTCTTGCTGTCATGGTAGAGGGGTCCGTACTAGATACGATTCCGTCACGAATTAAATTTTTTAACGCCACACTAATATCCATCTAAGCACCTCCTTATATCTAGGCTTTGTGTATATCCGCCCCCTACCTTATGGGAGCATTTGCTAATAATATACTTACCGTCAAATTTACCAAACCCTTTTAAATTGATTGTGGCTGATGCTGCCAGCACGATATGGCCAAGCATAGCAACGGAACCAGTAATTTCATTCTTGTTCTTTTCGCGTAGCTTTTTCTTAGCCAAACGTTCCGCTTCCGCCTGTGTTTCACAGCTCTGGTTAACTTGTAGTATCTTGCCTTGCGTTTTGTGAGGGTCCTTAAACGTATACTCAATAGTACTCTTTTGCTTAGTGCTCTTGTGCTTCACGTGACAGCCCCAATAGATATCCTTCAACGAGGACTTTAGTGAGTAACTGCCTTGGTAAGGAATGATTTCCCCTAGCTCCTTAATTTGTTCTTCTGTAAGGTCTGTAGGCATTGGCCCCTTAATTAGCGTTGCGACTACTTTTTCTGTTTCAAATTTTGTTTCATCAAAAATAATCACTTGCTTGTCTGAAACCTTTAACGCTAGCCCATTATCTTTACAGACTTTCATCAAGAATTCTAAATCAGATTGGTCCGATTGCTCGACCCGATCTAAATTAATCGTCTCAGGTGTATCGTAAAACAATTCAAGGCCTGCACCTTTCGCTAGTTCCTCCGCAACAGATTTGAGCGTAGTCTTCTCCCATGACTTACTCTTTAATTCCCCTCTTAATTTGGATTCATCTGGAACACTAACAGCCCCTATGGTGACCTCGTGAGGTGGGTTTTTACAAGTAATTTCATCAATTTCAAACTGCCCGCATTTCATCTCTATCTCGTCTCCTGGTTCGTTCCAATTGTGAAACACGATTGATGCGGTTAGCTTAGCCCCCTTTTCAGGGAACCAATCGGACATCCAAAGCTCTTCTATATCATGTAAAGTGATTGATATATCGTCAGCTTCTCCGGACATGACATCGTTAAAGCTGAAATCCTTTAAATAAGGAACCAGGTCTTGTGTGATGTCCTTTTGGTCATACTGCAGTTTGACAGTAACATAGCGCAAATTACTAGGCATAGCTTACACGCCCTTTCCGATTTTGGATTTCAGCAAGTCTTGCTTCTAGGTCATCCATCGCTCCGCCTACAGCACTTTTAATTTGTTGTACAGCACTTGCATCCGCATTACCATTAATAGTGATGTTGATTGGTGCGGATACGGATACTGCAGAGTTGCCTTCACCTGGGAAAAGCCCCATCATAGCACCAGTTTGACGCCATAATGCTTCGGCCCTTGGTGTACCATTGATAGGAATCGCAGCTTCATCGGATTCTTCGGCAAACGTAGTAAGGAACGCGCCTTTCCCATAAATACCGCCTTTTGCGTTATGTTGCACCGTTTGCCCATTAGCTGTTGCCGTGCCTTCTACTCTTGCTTGAATTGGTTTACTAAAAATGGATCTAACCCATTCCCATTTTTCACTAATCCAATCAAATAAACCTCCGAGTTTACTCATAACCCAGTCATAGAATTGGCCAAGCGCTGCTTTAGGGTCTTCCCATAATAGAGTGAACCAGGCTTTTACTTGGTCCCAGTTAGCAATTAACCCCATCGCCGCATAAATTAACCATCCTATAGGACCGGCCATGAACGCGATAATGGCAGCTGTAGGGGATTCCCACATCGATGTGCAGAAGTCGGACACAATTTCAAAATGAGTAACTAACCATGCCAACACGCCAATTAATGCGGCGATAGCTAATATCACCAATCCTATCGGATTGGCACTCATTGCCGCATTCAACGCCCATTGTGCCGCAGCGGTTGCATACATGGCAATACTACTTGCTATCATACCTGCTCTATGGATGCCCGATGCGATTACGTTGCGCATAGTTGCTACACGTTCTGATTCCATCATAAGCTTATATGCAGCTTGTGCCGCCATTACGCTGTAATATATAGCTCGTGCTGCTTTATAAGCGATTACCATGCCCGCTACTGCTACGCTTGTTTTAATAATGCCTTCAGTGAGCTCCAGATGTTCGCTGGCTACTTTTGACACATACGCGGCTTCGTTAGCTAAGGAATCGCCCAATTCTGCAAGAGTAGGTAACATCGTACCGCCTATAGAAATTGCTACTGACTCGGTTGCAGATTGCAATCGCGTCATAGCTCCTCTTGCATTATTTTGCATCGTTTCCGCCATAGTGGCAGCCGCGCCGTCACTATTTTCAAGCTCTTTTGTTAACTTATCTAACGCGTCCGGGCCTTGGTCAATAACAGATACCCAAGCTGATGCAGCATTGGTGCCGAAGATAGTCGCAAGTGTAGCAAGTTTTTGTTCCTTACTCATATCTTTAGTCTTATCCGCTAAGTCGCGAACAATTGCGCTCATCTTGCGTGGTCCATTGGTATCATTCATAGCAATACCCAGACTGTCTAATGCGGCTCTTGCTTCTTCTTGTTGTGCCGTGGCTTCACTTAATGAAAGCCCCATTTCCTCAATCGCTTTAGTCGATTTTGAGGAAGTTCCTGCCAAACGTAAGAAACCAGAACGTAATGCCGTACCGGCCGCAGATGCTTTGATACCACTATTGGCCATAAGACCAGTAAGTGCAGCCGTTTCTTCTAAACTTGCGCCAAAGGCGTGCGCAACTGGTGCGGCGTACTTCATTGTTTCACCCAACATTTCAACGGTTGTATTCGTGCTAGTTGTAGTTTTAGCAAATACGTCCGCCATATGGCCTGCGTGTTCTGCACTTAATCCAAAGGCAGTAAGGTCATCAGATACGATATCAGCAGTACGCGCTAAATCCGTATTACTGGCTGCAGCTAAGTTCAAAAGCCCCGGCATCCCCGCCATGATTTGTTGAGAATTCCAACCGGCCATGCCTAGATATGTCATGGCTTCGCCCGCTTGCGTTGCGGAGAACATTGTTTTCTCGCCAAGCTCACGAGCAGTGGCCGTCAATTGTTGCATTGCCTTATCATCAGATACGGTGATTGCCTTTACCTTAGACATCACCGCTTCAAAGTCAGCTGCTTTAGATAGCATCCCAACCAGCGGGGCGGCCATTACTGCGGTAGTGGCCATAGTGCTACCTAAATCACTACGAGCACTTTTAGCATTAGCATCTGCGGCAATTTTATTTTGCATCGCTTTTCTAAGTTTAGCGTCTTTAGCTGCCGTTTGGTCTAATGCCTTGCCTACCTTCTCTGTTGCATTGCGGTAAGAGTCCATGGAAATAACGCCTTGCTTTAATGCAGAATCTAACGCCCTTTGTTGCGCTTTCAACTCGGTCATTTGTGAACCGTACTGCGTCAACGTGCCTTTGGCTTGCTGCATCGAGGTTTTAAACCCTTGTGCTAAGGCGCCGTTTATAGCAAAAGCGATCTCAAATACTTTACCCGCCATGATTCCTCCTTTCCTTTAAATTTATGTACGCAAAAAGCGCTTGATGGATTAGTCCTCCTCTTCCCTCAAGCGCTTTTCATCTTCAAGAACAAACTCTAAATCATCTATCCAATCTGCTATTTCAGCAATTGGGGTAGACATCCAAAAGTTTATGCCTCCACATTCTCTAAGGCGGATGGCAATTCTTCGGCATTGTTGTCCGGGAGAAGTCCCATTTTCTCTACCGAACCACGCAATAAAAAAACGCTTACCTCAGCACACATCTCAGTGAATTCAGAGATTGGCATTGTCATTAATACTTTTGAGCTTTCTTTTAATGCTATGGCGGCAACTTCTGCCTGAAAGCGTTTAGAAAATGTAACATCTGGAGTCATATCGCCATCACGGCGGACGCGAAGTTCCGCCTTTGTGAAGTCAAACCCAGTTAAATTTTTTAAGCCGTCAATTAGTTTTTCATGATCATATGTAGCCATTATTTACCCAATGCCTCCCTTACAGATGCCAAGTAATCAACGCCGTTGATTACACAAACATAGTTGAATTTATCAATTTCAGTACGAGTTTTACCCCCTACAGTCATTTTGAAATATACAATTTCAAACTCTGTAGAAGTATCAGTTTTACTTGCCTGTTCAAATTTGCCAAGGCCGATTTTCTTAGGCATAACTTTGGCATATACGCTAACTGCTTCCGGCACTAATTCACCTTTTGCAGAATCATATAATTGTTGTGCGCCCCGAATTTCGATATCATGAACCTTTTGACTAGCAAGGTCGGTCACATCTTTATCAATGGTGTTCCACTTAATGGACATATTCATTGCTTTTGTTTGTCCGAGTACACCCAAATCAACTTCGCCGGCAATGCCCGCGCCCTTGATGGTATCGCTGATAAATTCGATATCAGGTAAGGTTACATCGGCGTAACCATATAATTCTCTGCCCGAGCTAAAAATGGCAAAGTCAATCAACTTATCTCTATGTTTAGCCATGAGTTACCTCCCTCTTAATTAAATAATGTGCTCATGTAAGACGAATCATATTCTTGGATGAAATCAACTTCACGAGCTGGTGTTGGCACACCTAAATATACATGGAATCGATAAATTCCGTTCAACAAATCTGTTATTGGGTTTTCAGATTCCAAAAATTCAACACGGGCGCCAAGAAGTGCGCCGGATGCTACGTGACCATTTAGCCAAGCGTTGGCACTATTTACGACGTTATTAATCAAACGCTTGTTACCTGGGTCGTCAATTTTAGACCAGAAGGAAGTAATGAGCGTATTGGATACCCAGTTAAACATACGGCGTACAGGGATAAAGGAATCCTTAACGTCTGTATTAGATGGGTACGCAGTGGTACGATTGCCCCAAGCTCTCCAGCCTCCAATGAAATTAAGCGCAGTAACGACACCTTGGCCGTTCAAATACGCCGCTTCATCTGGGCCTAAATAGATTTCAGTACCGTCTTTTAATACGGCGCTATCTGCTTGCAAAGACTCATTAGATGGAGACTTGTAAGGGATATCGTCATATTTGGCGTCTGTCTTAGCCATAAGACCTGCGAGCTGTGTGGATAAATGGAATTGACGATTAGCCAACGCTACTTTTGGCCAACATAAGATTTGACGTTCATCGACGTAATTCTTCTTATTTTTCCATTCACTAACTGCAGTTGCTTTTTTGATTTCATCCGTAGGGGCATCACATAAGGACATAGCCTGGAACATACCATTGATAGTAGTTTCCTTTGTTTTCATAACTGCTGCTACAAGCGTGTTATGAGACCAGCCTGGCGCCAATAAGTTACCAGGGATTAAGCCAAAGCGAGGGAATACTTCATTAATAAGTTCCAAACCTTTACGCTTACCTTCTGTATCCACACCGCCTACGATGTCATCTGCCGTTACCATAGATGGGTCCACGTAATCATAAGATACCCAAACAGATGTCGCGCTATTAAGTGCCCCTGTAGATACAATCCCAATAAGCAATTTGCCTTCATCGTTAAATGTCGCAGTGTAATCAACATTGATAGTTGATGCTGCTCCGCCATTGGTAGCAGATACCTTTAACGTATTGAGTAATACCGGGTCTTCAATTGTTACGACTTTATCCTGAATTTGTTTTTGCGCGGATGCCAAAGTCTTCTTATGTTTCTTCGGATCAAGAACATTGATAAAAACTACTGGCGCCATCCCGAATAAAGAAAATTGGGAATACATCGCTTCACACAATGTGTATTTGTCCCATTCTTTGGAGTACCCAAATTGAGTAGTGGCAGATGCGTAATTGTAGCACAATACGGCTTTATTAGCTTCCGCTGGGTCCGTGGCCAAATGCACAGGTGCGGTGCCGACATAAACCGGTAAGGCTGCCGTAGCTTCTGTCATAGAAATAAGAGAAGTAGGTACCTCTCTTGTATAAATTCCGTGTCTATAGTTTCCCACTATCTACGACCTCCTTTTTTAAATTCAAGGTAAGCGGTATTCATCGCTGTACCTTCGGTTGCTAATTCTTGTTGTGCTTCTGCAATCTTATTAATTGGCACAAACAATAAGCGTAGCATTGCTTTATCTTCACCTACAGTAGCAGGAATGCCGTCAATATAAACGGTACCTGTGGAAAGACCTAATTCAGCACTATTAGGGCCTAAGTAGATTACTTGTTTAGCATCTTTAGTTTTAACTGTTGTTTCCACAGTTTCTGTTGTTTCATTTACACCTTCAACTGGTGCATCAGCTTTTGCCATTAAATAATCATCTCCTCTCGTATTTGTTCGATATCGTATTTAACCGTCATAAACCCCTCCCAATACGGATACGCTTGATCCGGGGAGATGTCGGTATCAATTCCGTGTTTATCATCCAGCACTAAACGGTATCGCTTAGCAATAACAGGATGGGCCAGTAATGCTTGCCGTGTGGTCTCTAAGAAATTGGTAATCTCCATCCAGCCCTTTTCCACGTCCTCGGAGTACACGCCATGGATTAGAAACAATTGGACAGTTGACCCCTGCAAGGTATCTTCAATCTTATTAATGCGAATAACAAGGTGCGGATATTGGTCCTCCTTGGATGATTCTTTCATTTTTAAAAATCCAGGTACAACTAATAAAGGGTTCCCCTTTACTTGCGCATCATCGCTAAAATAGTTAGCATGCACTTGTTTTAGGAACGCCCCCAAATCGGTTGCTAATTGCGTAGGTGTCATCACTTACCCTCCTATTAATGCGTCGAGCGCGAGTTCCATTTGCTTTTGCAATTCCTGCTCTGCTTTATTCCCAACAAAAGCGGATATCTTGGCATCGCCCAGTATGCTTGGTACTGATGGGCCGTGAAATTGCCCTATCGGATACCTGTCTGCACCCTTACGATACATCGCCCCGATATGTCCACTTCTCATACGAGCAATAAAAGCATTAGGGATTGGCCCCCCGCCGCCGTTCCGCATTACTTGTGCTTTGACTATACGCCCTCTCCGTTTAGGCGGACTTTTTGGCGTAACTCTGAATTTAGTAAGGGCTATTGGTCTACCTTTTGAACGAATAAAGGCAGATAAAGTCATTCCCGCCTTATCCACCTTTATAGTTTTATTAATATTCGCTTTAGTAATTAGGTAGTCCTCGTTAACACGATCAACTGTAGCCTTTTTGATTTTAGGTAACGCTTTATTGATAGCTTTTGCGGTAGTCTTCGGAGTACCAACAGCTAATGCGTCTATCTTAGCCAACCCGTTTTTCAGCCCTTTTATGTCAATAGTTACACTCACGAATTATTCCCCCTAAGGACAATGCTTAGCATACCCATGTCATCTTCACATGATTGAACCAACATAATGCGGCCGTTGAATCGAAAGATTTGATTGTACTCAGGCACTTCAGGTAAATCCCGCTTGGCCACGTGTACTATAATCGTATCGTAAATCAACCCGTCAATATCTTGGCCCATGATTTCGACATGCTGCTTATCGGTAAGACCTTCTGCCACAGCATAGCACTGCGTACCATTTAGGTTATGTACTTCGGCGAATTCATTGGAATTGATAAACACCTTTTCAATGTCATTTTGCGCAAAGGCCTTAAATCCCATGATTATTCACCTAAGATGTCGATGAGTTCTTCACGAGTAGCGTTTTCCGGAACATCCAATTGTTCAGCAGAGGCCATTACGCGAAGTGCTTCATCGGATAAGAGTTCCAAGTTAACGTCCGCATCAGAAGCAAGGATATCGGAAATCATGTCCGCCTTTGTGGCTTTGCTTGCAAGATCAAGCCCAATAGATTTACCATAGCCAGCGATATCCGCATTCGTCATAACGCCAAGAGCTACGGCTAACGAGTCATCTGCATTGTTCTTATCATCATCATCATCACCAACTACAACAGCTGCGCCTAAACGAATTAGGCGCTGTTCTTCTTCTACAGTTAAATCGGAGATGATATCACCTGGATTATACACATAATCACCGGTATTAATCGCGTGCTTTGCTTGTACAGGCATCAGTCTTACCTCCTTTCAATTACAATACGTCCGCTACGAAGTAGGAATCTACATCAAATGGAACGTAAATAGGGCGAGATTGTAATTCCAAAAATACCGCATCTGGGTCACGATTAACCAATCGACGTAATACATATTCGCCTTCATAGGTTACAAAGTCCATACCTTCACCAGGGATGATTGTATTCGCACCATACAATTTAGTGAATTTAGCCATATCAGAAGCTACTAACAATTTACCAGTAGGTACCATTTCTTTTTCTTGGCCATCTGTTGGATCAACATAGTAATTATCGTAAGTAAACACATTACATTGAATTTGACCGCCCATGAATCCAACATACACAGCACCTTCCGCCATTTGTTCGAATTGCAAAAGACCCATTTCTGTACGACGATTATCGAACAAGGCCAAGATTTTTTTATCGGAAAGCATTACTTCTAATGTTTCAGAGTTCATAACCAACGTATTTGGATTAAAGCCGGATGCTTTCAAGCATGTCTTTTTCCATTTGATGATGTTGGCCACAATTTCTGCTGCAGATTGACCCCAGCGTGCAGTACCAGATAGTGTTTCTTTATTAGTAAAGTTAAAGTCTACAACGTCATCAATGCCTTCGCCTTTGATGTGAGCCTGACCATTGAGTAATACGTCTGCTGCCATAACTTCTTGAGAACGTACCAAGTTATCCTTTAATTCTTGTGTATCTTGCGCCAAGAGTTGGATAGCACGTTCTTCAGGAGTTACAGTGCCTGCAAATGGCTGTTCACCTGCTAAACGAACCTTGATATCATTTTCTGTGATAGGGCGTTTTTCTTTCTTTTGCGCAGGTTTATATGTGGTTGTAGTCATGCCTGTGCGTTGAGATAAAGGTGCTGTAGAGTTAGGTGCCACCCAAGGTGTGATAGTACGGCGACCTTTTACAATGTCAAATGAAACTGTTTCTGTTAAGAATGTTTTTGTATCTTTGAAAAATAAGTCTTTCAAAAAGGATGGCACATCGGGAGTACGACGAACCACCGCAGCAAGTGTTTTTGGTGCGTAAATATTATCCATGTATCCTCCTTATTAACGGAAATAAATGTTGCGGGCTTCAGCTTTTGCTGTGAAACCTTCCGCTGTTTTGCCAGAAGCAAATACTAAATTCGCTGTAGCAAATTCACCTGTTACAGCAATTTCGGCTACTACATCGCCTTTCGTAGCATCAATATCAGCTAACGCTACACCGTATACATCTGTATCCGCACGTTTAGCTTTTTTAGAAGTAGCTTCTAATTCTAATACTGTGCCCGCCTTAATTACTGCAGCATCTTGACCGATTGTTACTTTCTTAGTAACGACTGGCATTTGTGTGCCAGCGATTAGAGGTTTGTACTCTAACTTTTGTTCTTCCACGTATGGCATATTATCTGCCCTCCTTATTTCTTATTGCGTGCTTTCATTACACGATCAACAATTTGCATTGTTTTTTCAGAATCATCGATATCCTGGTCAAGTGCTTGACCAGGGACCGTGTCAACTTGATTAGATGCATTGTTAGCATCTTGCATTAGTTGTTGTAATTGATTAGTTGGTTGTTCAGGTTGTGGCATATTGAGTAATTCAACAGCTACATCTTGAACAGTAGCGTATGTTTCATATTTAGCGCGATTGATGACTTCAGCTCGTGCTTCGTTATTAATCCCATCAAGGGCTTGTAAACGTGCACGTTCAGCAGCAACGCCCGCATTAAATACTTCATCATATACTTCCGCATAATCTGTACGTAACAATTCAGCAGTTACTTCCATTGGCTCCTCTCCTTTCTCTTCATATTTATCAACAGGCAACCCTTTAAGTACATCCATACTCATCGGTAAGCCATTGACAATTAAGTCAGTGCCTTTACGGCAGGCAACCATTTGCAAAGATTCATCTACACTTGTGCAGAACCCTTTTTCCAATGCTTCCCTTGCTGTTAACCAAGTTTCGTCATCCATCATGGTTGCTATTTCTTCACGAGTTAACCCGGTGCGGGCTTCGTAAATATCGATAAGATTTTCTTTAGTTTTACGTAACGATTCAGCAGCTTTCTCAAAATCATCTGCTTCACCAAATGCATATGAGCTTGGATTGTGAATCATCATTTCACTACCCAGAGCCATATGAATTTCATCGCCTGCCATAGAGATAATAGAAGCAATGGATGCCGCTAGGCCCTCGATAATAACAGATTTCTTATTTTGTAAAGCTCGCAATCGATTGTAGATTGTAACGCCCGCCGATACTTCGCCGCCTACAGAGTTAACATGTAAAACGATGTTTTGAGATGGATCCAACCCTTGGAGTTGTGATAGTACGTTTGAAACGCCAGTATCTTCGCCCCAATAATCGATTCCATTCATGACTACGCCGTAAATATCGACGTCAATCGTCTCCGCTTCCTGAATCAGATTTAGCGGAGTTCGAATTTTGAACTGAAATTTGTTGTCCTTGTTCATTCAACAAGCCTCCTTCATCCATAGATTGGTGTTCCCGAATACGTTGCGGTAAGATTTCATTTTCATAATCCATGCCCGTAAGCTCTGCCGCTTCCTTAGCACGAGTACTAAATGCATTCTTAACACGAATTTCTGCCGCAGTAGCTTCCTTCTGCGGGTCTAATTGGCCTTGTGAGGGTCCGTACCACTCAGCACCTAGCCATGCCTCTCGGATGATTGGATCATCAAAGAAACCCGGTGCATCAATGCGACCTAATAGAATGGCCATTGTAAGCCACTCCTCGTAAATAGGATTGCAAAATTGAGTAATAAATTCGGCACGTTGCGTTTCAACAGACTTCCAATATTCGAGTAACGCCGCTCTTGATGCGGAGTAACTTTGTCCAAAGTGCTTAACTAAAATTTCATATGGAATTTCTAGTGCCGCACCTACGTGGCTAATAAGAGAAGACGTAAAGTCTGCAAAGCTCGTTGGTATCGGCGTTTTTTCAGCCACATTCACTTTTTCACCAGGTGCCAAGACATTTACTGTGCCATTGCCTAATTCGATTGTTTCGTCATTTTCGGAATCCACTTGATCGTCTTCGTCAATCGCAGTCCCTAGCGACATGTCGTCCGGCGCTTCCGATTCGATGAAGATTGCCATCAATGCATTAACTAATACTTTCATGACTTCCGCATCATTGTACCGGCTAAGCACTTTCAAATCCTCGATTACCGGAGACAATATAGGGATGCCCCGCAACTGGCCACTTCGTTCAATCGTCATAACCTGGATAATATTCCGTCGTCCAGTTTGTGCGCCATACTTCGGAATATATGTGTAGTCATGATCATCGTTAAAGCCGTTGTACAGTTTATTTAGTACATAAAAGCCGACCGCGGCACCATATTTATTGAACTTAACACCGTGAATTACGTCGTTATTCTCGTCTTCTTCTCGCCCCATATATTTAGGCGGAGAAGCTACAAGAATCGATTCTACAATCTGCAACCGTAAAGGGTACGGGTTCTTATTCGTTCGAGTAAATAGTAGCGGTAAATTTACAAATGCATCGCCGTACAATAGCTTTTCATAGTACACTAGGGCCTGAATTCCATAGAAGTCAGTCTGTTCTCGTGCGTCACAGTGCTTTGCCCACATAGCGAATTCGCGTTCAGTCTTACGTTCCCATGCGTTCTTTTCATCAAACGTTAGCCCTAATTCCTCAAAGCGGATATTAGCTTTAAACCTTAGGCCCGGACCAATAACATTGGTTTTATTCGTCTTCAATGCGCCAGCTGCAATTGGTGTACCTTGTTGGAGGTCTACAGACCTTGCCCGTAGCATCCTAAAGTTAGCATCGATATCGTGCCTTGCATCCTGCGAGTTAACCTGGTACCCTTTGGCGCTAGATTTAAAACTATTAGCGCCGTGATTAGAATAGCCGGAGTTTGTTTTATTCCCAGAATATTGCGTTGCTTTGTGCCTACCAGCTGCGGTTTTCATAAACTGCTTCTTGCGTTTACTCATATATCCCGCGGAATGACACGATATGCACGACGTCGAGGCCTATTCTCTAGCCTTGCTACTTCATTGCGCCAAAAGTTGATGCGGTCTTTCACCTCTTGCACATTCGCACGAGTTAACCGGCGATTACCAATGGTGTATTCTTTGCCTGTTGCCAACGCTAAATCCGCCTCTAGCCATGCCTGTAAATGCTCTTTTGCCTCATATATTGTCCATTCTGCCATCCTTTCACCTCCTTTCACGCATTAAAAAAGCGCCCATGTTGAGCGCTTAGACTTGTGCCATGCATAGATTGGATCATCATGCTTATTAAAGCCTGCGTTTCCACATCCGTGTGGCACGATATCTCCATATGTTTAATATCATGAGCCGATATATTTAGGCCTTGCCTATACTTATATAAAAATTCAGGCATTGCCTTTTCTATTATCAAATATAAATAATAAGGGATTACGTTTCGTGGTTGAATCACTACATATTTAGCATCAACTTGTTGCGCGGTAGCTAAATACACCAATTCTCCTTTACTAGCAGATACTTGCAAGCAAATACAGCCCTGTGGATATATTTGATTCTTCTTAGGTCTCCCCAGTATATCCGCAACTTCCGTAATTTTAATTTTCTTGTAATTTTTTAACATTACACAAACATCTTTTGAAGTAAATACTTTTTAACATCTTCTATTTTTTTTATCACAGCTTCTTGCTCCTCGACTGTAACAGCACTTTCGGATGATATTAAAAACTCTGTAAATTCTTTTACAAATTCGTCATGCTCTTTCTGCGCGTCAGGATCGGTACAAACTAGTTGCTTTAACATTTCCGCAATTTCCAATCCTAAAGCACGACTTTCTCGATTAATTTCGTTAAGTTCTTTAGCAAGCTGTACCGCATCCGGTATTTCTTCCGGCTCAAAGCTGTCAATATAGCGTGGAATATTCAGATTATAGTCATTGTCTAAAATAGTAGACATGCTAATGTTACTAGAATATCGCTCTATATCTGCCCTGTTCTTGTACGCTTTAATTACTTTTTCCACCTGTTCGGCGGTCATTATATTTTTGTTTTTGTTCTTAACAAAATCTTTTTGCGCATCGATAAATAATACGTCTTTGTTAGCGCGATTTTTCTTAAATACCAATATGCATACAGGTATACTTGTATTTGTAAATAGATTAGAAGGTAGTCCTATTACCGCATCAAGTAAATTATCCTCAATCAGCTTACGTCTTATATCGCCCTCTGCCTGTCCTCTGAAAAGCACACCGTGCGGCAGGATAAAGGCAGCTGTGCCAGAAGCATTTAACGAATAAAGTCCGTCGAGTATAAAAGCAAAATCGGCTTTACTCTTTGGTGCCAACTTATAACCTTCAAAACGTGCATCCATTTGTGGAATCCAAGATTGGCTATACGGAGGATTACTAATCACCGTATCATATTTTTTACTTCCTAGCATATCTACTTTAGATACTTGGCCAAAGCCAGATGCGGCGGATTCCACTTTATAGTACGCAAGCTCTTCACCAGTAAGCACGTTCTTCTCTACTACTTCCGCATCTATATTAGCTATTAGTAGATTGAGTAGCATAAAGGCTATCGCATTTTTTGAATACTCTTCAAGCCTTAGTGTCACGGTATTATCCGACTTAAATTTAGCCAAAGATAATCCGCCTATTCCAGCACATACATCGCGAACATCACCGCCGGAGGTAATACAGCCGATTATATCTAGCACGCATTGTGGCGTGTAATCTTGCATATAGTTTTTTCTATCTGCACTATGTTCTTCGAATTCAGCAAGTAAGGCCTCATACGAATAGTAAGGCTGTATCGACTTTAAAAGATCCGAACAGGTATTCGAATTTAGCAATACCTTTGTTAGAGCTGTAGGTATTTCGTGCATTTCACGAATATTTAGTTCTTCCATAATCCTTTGTAGGATTGTCATAATCGTATTCCTCCGCCTCTAACACGTCGTCTCGTCCGTTTCTTTGGTGTATCGCCAGCCTTGACTACACGAGCTGTATTTTGATACGGCGTATAATTCTCTTTACTATTCCGAGCCTCTAAAGCATCAAAATTCGGATTCATAATAGCAATAGCAGCTTGATTATAGTTTCTAATATCAAATGGTTCATTTCTTTTGCGTCCTGGGCGTAGCACCCATTGTTCTTTAAAATGGCCATTAACTAATTTAGACACTTTCATTTCTGCTAATAGCCCCTCAAAGTATTTCTTTCCGTACCCTTTTTCGTGGTCTTTTGGGAAATGGCAATACCTTGGTTGGCCTTTTTCTTGGTTTAAATCGCTATATATTTGTTCCTTGCCAGTATCTACACCAAGCTTGAACAGCTTAGTCTTATACTTTTTCAACTTTGTAGGCAAGCCATCAATCAAGTCTTTACCTGCGCCGCCTACGCCCTTAATAGGATAAACGCGCTTATGCCATCTAGTTGAGCAGTATTTATATACCGATTGTGTCTTTCTACCGCCAGAGTCAATACACGTAACGGATACGCCACGCTTTCTACCATCGGCATAAGACCATGTACGATTTAAAATAATATCGTCCAATTCTTTCCATACGGCGTCATAGGCAGGGTCGCCATAAAGTCTGAAGTACTGTATACCCCAGCTCTCATAATCTTTCCCCCATCCTACAATTTCACACTCTAGGCGGTCGTCCTGCGTATCAACTCCACACGTTAAGAGTAGTACGCCATCTGGTAGCTCAGCTCCATAGTCTTCTCTGCGTTCGTAGAGCACTTCAGCCTGCAGTGTTTCGGTATCCTCTTCATAAGGAACTCCCATTTCTGTATTAAAGAATGTCATGACGCCGACAGTTCCGAGTTTAAGTGCTTCCTCATATTTACCTTGGAGTTTCCTCCAAGATGCCCAAGGCGAGCCAAACGCGTTCATATGAAAGCTTCGGCAATTATACTTCTTTAAATTCTCCGGCGCTTCCGCAATCCATTTTCCCTCACGATACAGTTTCTTCCACTCGAACTCCTCTGATAGCGTTCCGCAGTGATCACACGCCAAGTAGTACTTGCCCGTGTCCTCGTCCGCGTGGAACTTATCCCAGGACGGATACACATATTCACCACAAGCAGGGCACTTAATGTGCCATACCTCTTGCGTACCACCTAGATACAATTTCTCTATCCGGCTGGTACCTTTGGCCAATGGCGTAGATGCGTACACGTGCTTTCGATTGTAGAACGTATTAGTACGCTTTTCTGCTAGGCTCAAAGGGTCCCCTTCCGTGCCTGCTGATGCTGGATAGCGGTCAATTTCATCCGCTAGTAATACACGAATTGGCCGGGATGCCAAATCTGCTGGAGCGTTCGCACCGACTAATGTCAGGTAGCCGCCTGGAAAGGTCTTATTCAATACCGTATTGCCACTGTCCCGAGATTTTACATCGGCCATTTTATCGTTAAGCACTTTCGTATCACGAATAAAAGGAGCAATACGAGTTTTTGAAAATTCCTTTGCTATATCTTTTGTCGGTTGCATGAACATAATCGGTGACGGAAAGTAGTCAATAAAATAACCCAACACATTCTTAATGAGCTGGGTTTTACCAATTTGCGATCCGGTCATATACACTACTTTTTCAACATCTGGATCACTCACCGCATCAAGCATTTCCTTTTGATAAGGCGCCCTATCGGTGGAATACTTACCTGGTTCAGCGCTATCCTCCGTGGAAAGAACTACATTAGCATTGGCCCATTCCGACGCAGTAAACTTTGGCGGCGGCTTTAATACACTGGCCAATCCTTTGAACAGGTTGCATGTGTGCTTCAATCACCTTCACCCGCCTCGTCGTCATCCACGATGATATCATCGGACTCATCGTGGAACATATTAGGGTCATATTCAGACAATTCCGTTAAGCACTCATTCACCTCATCTAAAAGCGCATCTTGAATGACCAACAAATTCGTCTCCCCTAGTACTTTAGGGGCTGCTTTTAATGGTAACGACTGGAGCTTACTTTTAAAGTTATTCAACATTCGATTCATTACGGCTTTAACTGTGTTCGAGCGGTGCAATTCTCCGTTCATGATTTTCAGTTTGTTCTCTTCAATCATCCGTTTAGTTCTGGTTAACAAAGTTCGTTCCGCATCATACCCGCCCTCACGGGCTTTCTTTTCGAGTTTACTTTCTCCGGTTTTATACGAAACAAATGCTTGTACTGTTTTCGCAATATTGTACTGTCCGCGTTTTTCCTTTTCGAATATACCGTCCTCGGTCAACTGCTGAACCCGTCGAGAGCTGATTCCGAGTACTTTTGCTACAATTTTAGATGATACTAATTCGTCAACGATTGATACATTCGTCACAGTCTCGCCTCCTTTCAAAAGTTGACCGTTTTTGAAGCCGAACAGCAGTTCGGAAAAATAACTAACTAGCTATTCCGCGGGGTTCGGATGACCCACGCAAAATATTTTTCATTTGGAGTACCTTAAGGGCCCCGGGTATAAACGGGATACTAACCCCCATACATGCCCTCTCGCCAGTGCTGTTTGCGTGAATGTTTCATCATATCTTTAGCAAAGGCTTTAGCTTTACAACTTCCTTTGCCGCCTAGGACAATAGCATTAGCAGTACACTTATTACGTTTGTTATGTAAACAATCTTTAATATGACAAGTAATATCTGTCATACTATTCTCTCCTTTCTATTGGCAGTCAGATCCTATTTTATTTGTAGGCTTAATCAATATCACCATAGGGTGGTAGTAATTTGTTATAGTTAAGTACTCAAGGAAATCTCTTACATTGTGTATTGGTTGTATTTAAACATGGCTATTTTGTTCTAAAACATCTCAGAAGTGTCGCGAATTTATTTTGTATTGTGCTATTTGAAAGGATCACATTTGCCCAACGAATGGGTGCCCCCTATGATGATATTGATTAAACTCGCATATAAAAAGACCACCTAACCGTATCGATTAAGTGGTCTTTTCATTTTAGTGTTCTAGGTTTCACTGTGTCGTTGAGAGATAGAGTATTTGTTGTCCCATTAACTCACACTATCATTATAAATTGTCAAGAATGACATGTCTATGACAGTTTTATGACAATTTTGTATTAAGCCCTATCACGCCCCATAGAAGTACAGATAGTTCTTCTATTCCCCTTGCAATATATCTATGGATAGTACGTACATCCGGCTTTTCATGGAATGATTCAGCAATCTCTTCTAATGTTTCACCATCAATATAATAACGTCGCACACATTCACAGTACTTAAACTGTTTCTCACTGCACTTCTCAGCATAGATGTCTAGCATATTATTCACATGGCGCATCATAAGCGCTGTTTTTTCTTTACTTTTAACAATCGCATTTACCCTAACAATACTATTATCGTCAAACATATCTGCCAATAGTTCGTTGAGCCATATGTCCTCGGCTTGTGTCGAATCCGAGATAGCATTGTCTACGTATGACTGTAACTGACTATAATGCTTAAGCAGCTTGATCGTGTTGTGTCGAAGTTTACGACCTAACTGTGCATTTTCTTGCTTGGCTAATTCATAGTAGGTTTTTGTGGCCACCTCAGTGGCCAACCTAGTGATTTTTTCAATTTCGTATTCATTCAAATACATCTCCCCCTTTTTTATTTGTAGTATAGTCCGAATTGTGTTTATACCAACTTCAAAAGAAGTATCTAACCAAAAATTAAATTATGTTCATGGCTTTCCATTCATCTAACATGAACATCGCCTTACCATGCTTTTGAGCATATTCGTACTCACCATTGCACCCCCGGCTATTTTCCCAACCAGGACACAATATTAACACGTCGCAATGATTCAGTAGGCCTAAACATATGTTTAAGCCCTTCTGGTAATCATCACCAGTTAAATACATAAATCCGTAATTGTGAATCGGCGATACATAATCATGATTTGTATCACTTAAAACCAACTCACTCATAATCGTATCTATCTTTTCTTTGTTGCTCTTCTCACCCCCATAAGGGTGAGCCACATATACTAATCTTTTTCTCATTCGCTCTCCGTTCGTTTAAAAATAGCTCGTAATGGTTTTTATTGCATAATATTTTTAAACGCCGTCTAGGCGCCAACATTTTAATCCTAGAGGCATTTATTACTACAGGAATATACTCATATGCTCTGAAATATGTAGAATTACATAATTTTCTGTATCGGTTATGATTTCATCGGCCATTGTTCCTATGAATTTCCTGTTATCGTTTTCTAGTACACCAGCTAATTGCAGTCCATCTAAAATAAACTTCTTGGCAAAAGCCACATTATCCGGATCATGTCTAGTTGATGAATGCCATTCAAACAATAAGTCTACTTTGCCCTTAACCGATTCTATCTGTTGTAATAGACATTGTTCTTTGACCTGCTCGGTGCATTTCTTTTTCATAGCAGCGGCAGCTATAGTCGAACCACGCTCACAGTCAATATACTCATTTAACGTAGGGAACCTATCATGATTTTTCTTCCTAAATCTAAACTGGCATCGCAATAGAATTTTCATCGATGTGACGCTCCATTAAATATAGCCACCGCATATTCTCCACGCAGGCGGTCATATACTCTTTGGCTATAATTCTTTTCGGTCCAAGCATCGCTGTAATTCGTCGTAAGAATGATGGGTTTCATCCGGTTGTAGCGATCAATAATGATGCTTTCAACCTTAGATGGTACCCAATCAGATTTTGAGTACTCCGCTCCAAAGTCATCAAGTAATAGCAATGGGATATTTCTAAGTTTTTGCTCAAATCTTAGATAAGCTACATTGTCGCCTTTAGATAAAGTAAGCATGGTATCTAACAAATTAGGCATAGAAATCATTAGGCACCCTTTGCCTAATGTCATAGCCTGTTTCAAGATACTCACTGCAATTGATGTCTTACCGGTACCAGCTGGGCCTCTTAATATGAGGCCCTTACCAGAATCAAGATTAGCTGTCAGATTATCAGAATACTTTTTAACCACGTCATAAGCTTCAGCGTTCTCTTTTGGAAAGCTACCGTGTTTGCGTAACCAGTCGAAATCCATATCATAATAGCGCTTAGGGATTCCAACTGCAGCATAGGTGGTGTTAACGTTAGTTTGAATGACTACTGGTTCATCGTAGACCGGATAAAAAAACTCATTTTTTACCGTGGACTCTTTGATATTCCTTTTCCCAGTCGACGTCTTCGTCCTTTCTCGAATTTTTTCGAGACACGCCTCTAGCATTGCTGTTACATTTTCTTGTTCCAAAATCCTTTTGCACCTCCTGCTTTAAATTCCCTGCCGTGACAGTTTCAACATACTTGATACTATTACCGCCATTATCAGCTGTGGTATTAATAGCAACAATAACTCGTTCCTTCCCATAAGACTCTACCAAATCATCCAGTCGGTCTTTAATGACAGGTGATACATCTCCGATTGCCTTCATGTACAAATCGTAAATGGGCTTATTTTTTACTTCATCATCGTCAAACATAGATAGAGGATTTTCATCTTCGCGCGCGCGCGTATCTCTCTCTATATTCTTTTCTTTTCTTTTCTTTTCTTTTATTAGTTGATTTTGTTGAACATGTGTTAAATTTTGTTGAACATGTGTTAAATTTTGTTTTTTTGCCTTGCGAGACTCTGCACTTTTAAGGCCCGCCAACCTACGTTTTTCGCGGATAGTTTCCTCTTTCACTTTTTTAAATTCAAATCTTCGAATTAAGCTAGGTGACCAAAAATATTCGTCATCACAGTCCAATAATTCGTAGTCATGAATCAACAAATAAATTAACAAAAATGAACAAAATGAACACATTGGGTTTTGTTCCAACACGTGTTGATTTTTGTTGAACACTTGTTGAACACTTGTTAAAATTTGTTCGTTATTCATTCTTAATTCATTATCCAAAGCGACGAATGTATATTTTTTTAGTGGCAATTTATAGTCATCTGCTGCGGCTAATTTTTCAATCAATATCCACCACCAAGCATATGAAATCATTCCTAATTCTGAAATCATAGCAGCAATTTTAGGATCATTGCTCGCATTGATGTCATGACTAAAATAGTAGGATTGGTTTTTCGCCATTTCTATCACTCTTCACTGTCATTAAATAAACTATCCTGGGCTCGCCGGCCCATAATAAACTTTATGCACTCATCGATCAAGTCTTGAACGGAAATAGCGAATGTAGAGTCTGCATACTCAACATTTAACCAGTCTGTTTTGAACTTGAATTCGTTAGGAGTGTTCATATCAGATACGATGCCTTCAACACCAACCTGGTTAATAAGACCTTCAATGTCGCCATACTTAAATTTGAATGTATTTACAAAAAATGGGATTTTAAATTCTTCCAAGAATTCAAAGTTCTTCTTCACAATAGACTGCAGTTTGCTGAATGCTTGCAGAAGCTCAGGACGCGGATCATCTTTAGATTTTAGCGTGAATACATCTGTTAACCCCGTAGCAGATGGTTTCTGATAAGCAATACTGATGTCGTTATCTTTAATTTGAATTGATTTAATAATCATAAGGGGCCCCTTTCTTGCTCTACGACTACATATTTACCGGTAGCGGCTTCAACAGCTTGTTTAAACATAGCTGCATCGGAGTTTTCATCGGATAAATGAAGCAGTCGAATGTCCTGGCACTTAGTAAGATCCATAGACTTTAGAAATTTAATAGCATTCTCTAACGAAAAATGGGATTGAATTAATCGTTCCATACGTTTCTCATGTAGGCATCCATCGTCAACGCGTTGGTTTAGGATTTCATACGAATGATTACATTCAACCATAATGTGATTCACATCTTTAAACGTGTACCGACAATAATATGTATCCGTAATATATAGTAGTTTCTCATCACCGTCAGAAATTAAGAATCCAACATTCGGAACATCATGTTCTAGTCCGAATGGCAATATAGTAAAATTACCTACCTTAAATTGAATCTTAGGCGTTATATAGACCACTTTATGATGTCCGGCAACATAGATAGCCTCAGCCGTATCTTTTAGCATATACACACGATGTCCGAGTTTTAATAAATCAGGCACGGCCTTGCAATGGTCGCCATGTTGATGAGTCACTAATACACCGCATAGATGCACAAAATTAAATCGACAATATCGCTGTATGTCTTTAAATGCTAACCCTGCATCTAGTAATAATTCATCCCCATTAGTTGAGGTTTTGATTCGGTAGCAGTTCCCTTTTGAGCTACTACCGAATGCTTGAATACTAATCACAATTAATCACCAAACATATTGACGACTTCGCCTGTTTCAGGATCTACGAATTCATTTGTAGGAGTAGGTTCAATATCAATCGTTTCTGAATTTGCGTTATTAGCAATAGTTTCAGCCACATCAGATTGAACGTCGATGGTTTCGCCTTCAAAATCAGGTGTGAGTTCTCCATCATTATCACGGATTACGGCGCCATCTGAGGTGAGAGCATTCGTCATATTCTGCATTTCAACAGACAAAATACCATATTTGCTTATCAACTGTTTAAGTACAGTTTTAATAGCCATTGCATCGAAGTCAGTTTTCCAAAGTCCAAAACCTTTTTTATAAGTTTGAGAATACTTTTTAGCATGTGCTTCCATTTCTTCTTTAGTCATGTATAGGTATTGTTCATACCCATTCTCTAATCGGAAATAGGCCATATATCCAACTACATCATTCCCAGTAGGCTCCCCTAATTCGAATTCACCTGTTAATCGATTCCGTTTCTTTATTTCGCCCTCATAGATTTTAATAGCATTAATCTTTTTGTATTTGCCAGCTCTAATGGCTAGCTGAATATACCCTTTGTATCCCATTTGAAATTGGGCTTCATAAATTTTCTTTTTGCCATTATAAAATGGAACAATATACGCGAAGCCTAAATTTTGATTAATAGGAAGGTCTAGTGTAGCTGCCATAATACCAGCAGTAACTACAGTCGTAGGGTCTGCCTTAGTTAAGAGTTCATTATTATTAGAAACAGAAATCAAACTAGATACAAATGCTGCTGACTTCTTCCCTAATATTTCATTGAATCGTTTTTTTATAGACTCGCTCGATACTAAAGTCTTCAATGATTGAGTTTGTAATTGTGTTTGTGCTTTCGCAATTTCTCCCATTGTGTGCCTCCTATGCTACGTCTTCACATACAGCGTGGATGTTTAATTTAGTTAAGATACTATGAATTTCTAAACGGCCTTTTTGCGTCCACTTAGTCGTGATTTTAGAATCTAAACGTCCATCACTTCTGCAGAATGTAAAGGTTTCTGATTTGGTAAAGCCTTTCGCCATATGCTGTTTGTAGAGAATCCATTGATCACCGACCTTACGTTGTAGACCAGCTTCATGCAAAATTTTATTTAACTCTTGAGCACTAAGGCCATAGTCAGCGGCAATCTGAGTGATAGTCAAGCAGGATTTACTAGATAAGATTTTATCTACGTAATCCTTAACCGGTTTAAATTCTGCAATCTGCTGTTCTTGTTGTGCTACAATTGCTTTCGTTGCATTATGTGATTCTACCTCATCGGCATAGGCTCTAAGAGCTTCAGGCAAAGTCTGCGGAATCACCATAGAATAAGAACCGGTTTTTCTAATAGCAGGGATTACATCATGCGTAATCCAACGTTTGAATTCTTTGGCTTCAGGTTTTCGACTTGAAAGCACCAAGCTATATAGCCCATATTCATTTACAGTCAATAAATTCTGATTGCCTCCAGGGGTAGGAATTGAATTCGTACCCTTTTCATCTTCATCTAAACGCCCTACAGCTTTAGATGTATCATTAATGCCTAAACATTCGCATACATCTTTTGCTACAAACCATACTTCATTGTCTAACTCCTGGACTCTAACTTGCCCAAAAGAAATATTATTGAAAACTTGCAATTCGTCCATATTTACACCTCCTTAACCACTAATTGTGGTTCTGATTCATCAACGATAAGCTTAATGGTTTGACTATTAACAGGAACGAATTCAGTCACGGCTTCCGCATTGTCAATAAACACCGGAGCATTCACTTTGAAATAGCTAGTTAATGCATTGATGATATCAAGACCTACATTTATACGTGCTGCGTTATTCATACTGCGATACGGAACCCCTTTATAGGTGGTTTCGCAACATTCCTCAACATTGCCATTCAACATAACATTAAACATCTTGAATCTTGCTAGTTTGAATCTCGAGTTAATAACATCTTCTAGCATATTGACCTTAGCTTTGATGAACTCATCCATTAGATATGAGGCCTCATCCAACTTTGATTTTTCCGCTGCTAATTCAGCCTGCTGTGTTTCTAGTTCCGCTATACGAGTATCAATCCGTTTAGCCTCTTCGTATTTATTCAATTCAGTTTCAAGGTTAAAGCGGTGTTCTTTCGTTGTAGCAATACGTTTGTCTATGTCTGCAATTTCTTCAGAGTGATCAGTGTTAGATTCATCGAGTTTCATCTGCAACATAAACTCTTCTGCTTTTAAATCAGCATATATAGAATCATCATCAAGCACCGGCGCTGTTAGCGTTCCAATCTCATCAGTTATTGTTTGTTTGACGAGTTCTTTCGCCTTAATAAGGGCCTCTAATGTTTCAATAGGCTCTAAGCTGGCATCTCTCTTTTTAATATTCTCAATATCTTGTTGCTTCAGTTCAATAGACTGATTGATTTCTTCTAATCGCTTAGATTTTCTAAGGTTAAAATTCGTTTCAGCTTTTTCACGTGCAGCTTGAATTTGCTCTGCAGGAAGTTTTTGTCCACAGGTTGGACAATTCTCATCGATATCCATTACAAATGCATCCGCATTAACCTGCTGACGTTGATGCATTAGCTCGTTAATAATGCTCTCGATATGTTGAATATCCCTATTGGATGTATCAAGACGATGCTTTGTGTTCTCAACCTTAGAAGATAGATTGTTAAGTTCAGATACAACCATATCGTATTCATTCGACTTTAATGCAGATTGTTTTTTATATTCCATCTGCAGTTCACTTTCACGAGCCATCAATCGACGTTGTACATCTCTAAGCTCCGCTCTAGTATCAACAACCGCATGTCCATTCACTAATAATGCTTTGTCTGCCTCTAGAGTTTCTAGCGTTGTAGTTGCTAAGCTAATCTCCTGAATAAGAACGTCTCGAGGCGTATCAATGGTAGGTTTCCCGCGCAAGGCCTCATCAATTCGAACTGGAATCATATCCAGCTCTTTATTGATGGCGGTTTTCTTAGCAGCTACTACCTTTCGATGATCGTCTACACTATGGCCTGATAAGATATCAGTCAATGCTTTTAGCTCACTATATTCTGCAATAACATCCTCATCTGATATATCTCCGCACATCTCAAGTAATAGCTTTCTGCGGTTCTGCCAGGAATATGTTTCGTTGAAATACAACGGATTAGTAATTAATTTGAAAATATTTTCATCAATTAATGAATTTACAATCTCCTTATATTCCTTTTCTTTTTTAGGAACCCCATCGACAAAGTAGTCTGTCGTATGACCTGTCATAGTGACTTCGCCACCACGAGGGGATGAGTACTTCTCACGGTACACGCGCTTTAATTCAACAGTGCCCCCTTCATCCAATGTAAAAGTGCCTGTGACTTCGTGATTGACTTTAGGGATAGGTTCGCCAGCCTCAAGTGTTTTAATTTCAAAATCGGCTCTGTCTAAGCTATCCTTACCGAATAACAGCCAGCATACAGAGTCAAATATAGTCGTCTTGCCCGTAGCATTATCTCCGCGGATAATAACATCACCGTTGAAATTTATAGTAAAAGCTTTCAAACCTTTAAAATTTAGTAATTCTAATTTTGTGAGTTTCATAGTGATCTCCTATACAACATTAGCATCCACATCAATGGTATGAGGTTCAATCTTCAAACGATTGGCCCATTTCATCACTGTAGAGTGAATTTTATTGTCTTTTTTTAGTTGTGCATTCGCGAACAACTTCGCTTGCACTAGATGATTAAATTTAGGTTGCCCCTTTTTAACCTTATTCCCAGTAGCAAGTTCTAAGCATGCAATAGGGTTCATGTCATCATCCGTAACAACTACAATAGCTGCCTGACCTTGAATGACACGGTCACGATATGAACCTACACAGTTCTTCAATCGCTTTCCATATGTCATTAAATCAGCTGCAGTCTTTGGCACCATAAAGTGCATCCCATTCATATCAGCTTGTAATTGAGGTTGAGCAGGCAATATTACATCCCCATATTCCTGCTTGTTGAATATGTTGATTACTTCGTCATGGAAGTTCTTCAACTTGAATCGTTTCTTCCATAATGCCTCTTGATATTTTGGTTCGAGTTTTTCATGCATATCCACACAATCTTCTATAACACGAATATCCTCACCTAATAGCCAACGTAATATGGTAGGTTCACCACATCGTTTAATTAGTTGTTGCCACATAAGTGTTGCATGTGGACTTTTTAATCTCATCGCCTTACGTATATCATTAGCATTATGAGCTTTACCAACATATGGATCTGTGTCATCAGCTCTAGTACGCTTTAATGTAAGAATAGTGCGCCTGCAATTTTCATCACTAAATAGATTTAATACATCTGACATGTATACGCTTAACGGATCATCAACCATACGTTTTCGCAAGGCTCTACTGTTAGGAGACTTATATGATTGTCTAAGCGCTGCTTGAAAGTTCATACCTTTTCTTGTAGCCACTAACACATCGTCTTCAAATGGGATATTTGTATATCGATATAAGCAGTAAGCATTAGTCCAATACACATATTGTTTCATTAAGCTAACAATGCTAGGCATATCAGGTGCCGATAGCTTCAAAATCATATTAAGCAGCATCGTAAAATGATAGCCGTTTTCTTCAGTGGCGCCAGAAGCTACATATACATTCTTTGTCCCATATCCGTAAGTTTCCTTCAATCGTTTTTCAAACATAATCCGTAACGCTTTGAATGTTTTGTTTAAATTCTTCCGGTTGAAATCAGTCATGATGTATGAATCGCCAAAGAATTTCAGCACCGGCATAATCTCATTCTCACGAATATAATCAACAGTCAATTCATGACGGATTCTAAATCGATCAATGAATATAGCCTTACGTTTCTTAAAGTCGAATCGCAACGTTTCCGTACACATTCCGTGGTCGTTTTTTATGCCATCAAAGAAAAGCTGAATAGCTTGATATCTAATCTTCAAATCTAAGAAATATTTATAGTTGATAACCTCTACATAAGCTGATACAGGGTATATACTCTCATCATTTATAGAAAAGTAAATTTTATGATCATAAGGATTAGAAGATGCTCGACAATTGGGGCAGGTGTAGTATTTTGAACCGGTAACATATCCATTTTGATATGAATATTTACGCTGCCAGCTACCACCAAACGTAAATCCACAGTCGATATGGTGTATAGTCGTATATTCCGCGCCGTAAGGAGCCTCTAAGATTACGCTATCGAACATTTTGTGAATATAGGTACTGGATATAATCTCCACAGTGAATTCCCCCTTTAATCACCAAACATAGCGAATAGGTCTTCTGCTTCCTTCTCTTCAGCAGGTGCAGGCTCTACTTTTAACACTGGTGTTGGTTCTTCTTTAGACTTAGACTTTTTAGTTGTAGCCTTTGTTTTTTTGTTTTTAGTTTCAGCTTCCTCTGCCTTATGCTCTTCCTTTTGCTTCTTAGTAGGCTCTACGATTTCACAAGCCATTACAATAGCATTGGATGCTTTCATGACACCTTCGGTATACGCTATACCAGCTTCGTACTCTTCGGCATTAATAGGGTCAAGTTCAATTGCTTTATGTAATGTATCTAGTGCCTTTTTACAGATATCAGCTTGAGCCTTAAATTGTTGTTTAGGCATATTATTCCTCCCCTGCCATTGCGGACTTCAAATCAGTAATAATATCATCAGTCAATACATCACTGGATACTTTCCCATTTACACCATGTTTACGGAAAATAGTCATAGCTTGTTTAGCTCGAGCAGTATCAGTCCCCATCCATTCACGGAATTCTTTATAGAATGCTTTTTTATCAATCGGTTCAGCAGTTACATCTAATGCTGCATCTTGATTCGGTTCTTCAACAGTAGCCTGTTCTTTAATTGGCGTTTCAGTAGGAGCAGGTTCTACTACAGATTCGCTTACAGGTTCAGCCTTTTTTTCCTTTTTAGTTTTTGTTGGCTTGCCTTCAAAATCTGTCACAGGAACATCGCCTGCAGGCGCTGATACTTCATTTTCTAAGATTTCTACCTTACAACCTTCAGCTTCAAGTTGATTTATACCTTCTGCAATCTTTTTACTACTCTTTTCAATTGCTTTCTTGAAGGTATCCTCGAGTTTATTTTCT
Source organism: uncultured Veillonella sp. (assembly GCA_937930265.1). Classification (GTDB taxonomy): domain Bacteria; phylum Bacillota; class Negativicutes; order Veillonellales; family Veillonellaceae; genus F0422. The sequence goes on from CALGLI010000230.1 coordinate 36,447, forward strand.
GCTAGTTCAAGACTAGTGCCTGACGTTACTTTAATAATTGGCTTTTCCGACATACATTTGCCTTGGCATTGATGATTTAATCGCTCATTCCAATCTGCTACTTGCACTGCTAGATCGTCCAATGTATTGAATTTAATAGTTAAGATGTTTTGATTTTCCATGATATGTTCTCCTTAAAATTTAAATACTAGTTCAGTTGATCCATTTTCACTATTTACAGTTCCTACAATATTTTCATTAATACCTAAACTTCTTAGCTCATCTAAGACAATCCGAGCTCTTGAGATAATTACTTTTGAATGATTAAGATCGTATTCTTTAAGATAAATAACGCCATTCACATTCTTTTCAGTAACAGGTAAAACATGAATTTTACGATTTTCTTTATCTATGCCAACTTTAAGTCCCAAAGGCTTTCCTAGAGCTTTGTATGCATCAACACTTAGACCGCATGCGGAACCCCACATATTAAATCGTATTTTCGGAGGAAAACGTCCTGACCTATTAAAGAAATCAAAGTCTATATTTTTATTAGTTGTTGGCATAGTAACCTCCTTATGTGTTACAATTTAACTAGTTTAATTTAATTTGTGCTCGTTACTCATTGCCGTGAGTGCGAGCATTTTTACTTTTACGGCGAACATGTTCATCGTGGCAACGCTTACATACTCTAATTGCCTTACGATTAATCTCGTCATAAATGTAGTTATAAGTGTATGGGATTAGCCTAACACCGCATTTTGTGCATATTCGAACAAAAGACCTCATCGTATTAGCACCCAAATCACATCAATACCTTCCATATTTTCCCTCCTATTTGTGATACGGATTGCGGCAGTATTCACCACAATTTCTTACTACAGGAATGTGATATATAACATCTTCCTGCTCTTCAGTATCCATTTCAGCTTTGTCTCTTTTAAAGCCATAAACGGATATAGCCAAGCCTGCGAGTGCCTGTACCCCAAACTGTATATATCCAATTTGGTCGAGTTCTAAGGCCCCCATCGAACCGGCGATAAGGCCTTTAGCCGGGCTTTCATGGTTCTAACCTTACCGTTCGGCCATCCGAGGAAATTTTCCATTTCCTCATTGGTCTGTACACCACTATCGTTGTAGGCGTTGTACAGAATTTCTTGATCTGTCATTTCTGTCTCCTCTGTTTTACGATTTGATGTATTTCTTTACATTTTTTACACACGGCGCGCGGTGCGCCTGTCGTAAAGCTCCAATAATGGTAGGGGCCTTTTAGTCTCTTATTGCATCTCGTACAGCGCTGAGTTCTCATACGTACTACCATTAAAACCTATAATACATAGGGCTCTGTACCTGACGGCTACGCATTAATTTACGGCGCAATCGTCTGACCTCAATTCTGTAATCAGATACCATCCAAGCCATGATGCCACATGCCACTTGAAACAACGCTTGTGCAAAGCCAATGCGGTCAAGATCTAAACTGCCTACCGTACCGATTATCATCAATAGGCCGATTCCTTTAAGCATCCCGTTCATATGATATGCGCCTCCTTAAATGCTTCATTAATTTTTTCTTCTGGCCAGCCTAGCGTGTTGGCCAAGTAGAACCGGAACCCTTCTCTATCAATTGAAAAGGTGCGACCCTTTTTGCCTTTCGTTTGCCAGCATTGTGCAAACGGAAACTTATCTTTTGCGATACATTCACGTATCGCGGTCATGGTTCTTCCCAATACCGTGGCCATTTGATTAACTGATATTGTCTTAACTAACATGATTATCTCCTTTTTTATTTCATCTATTTTTTTATAATTGGTATAATCACCTTGAAAGGAGGTGATTATAATGAAATTCAAAATGCCGGTTGACCCATTTAAAAATATGTCTGAATTATTTACTGTAATACGAAATGATAAAGTAATCGCTGACAAAGTGTATGGATTTTTCTGTTCTAGTAAATATCCAAACTCCATTCAAACATTAGAATTTTCAGATATAATAGAGGGCGATATCTTGGTTCATAACAAAAAGAACTACCATGTTATAGATGTAAAACCTCTAGGAATGACTGATGGTGTCCTTTTAAAATATGAAACAGACTATCAGCGTTCTCATAAACGCTCTAATGCAACCAATATATTTAACATTGGCACTATAAATGGAAATTCTATAATTGGATCACAAGAGAATGTTTCAATTTCTATAGATCAATCCATAAATTCAATTTCCAATCTAATTGACAATGACAAAAATATATCTATGGAAGAAAAAGAAGCGTTTAGAAAAATGCTCCAGTTGCTAGAAGTAAACTTAAGTAATGATATTCCCGTACAAAAAGGTCTATTATCAAAATTTTCTGATGTACTCCACAAGCATCAACATATTGCTATCGCAGTTATGCAGATGCTATTTACTTTTGCTACCGCTCAGAGCAAATAATTCATCTATATCTTTTGCACATTTATTTTGAATTGATAAGGCTAATTGATTAATTAATGATGCATCTTTCCAAATAGATAATTTATTATTTTGTGATTCTTCTAGATTAGTTAGTGCATCAGATAACACAATTATTTTGTCAGATAATTCAATAATTATTTGTGGATCATCCACTTGTTTTTGCAACTCCGTCAATAGTTCCAGTTGTTGACGGAGTATTTTAATATGTTTTTCCTCTTTCATCTATTCCCCTTCTTTCTTACCACTAACTTTTGTTAGTGGCTTTTTATTTACCCATTTGATTTCACCTCTTCTAACTTATAACTTGTATATTATGCAAGTTACTGTGTAAAAAAATATCTACTCTACTAGAGCAGTCTAAACCAAGCCAATCACTAATCATTGTAGCTTCTACTACATCAAATTGTGTTTTCCCATTCATTTTACTATTAATGGTTGTGATAGATACATCTAATAACTCCGCTAAATCCGCATATGTTTTCTTATGTTCTACCAACAACCCTTTTAATTTTTCTAGTTTCATCTTTTCACCTCACTTTTCTTGCACCTTATGCAAGTTTCTGATTACATGATAAGCCTATTACTAAAACATGTCAACCACCCTATGCAAGATTTTATAAAAGTTTTATAATTTTTCTTGAGTTTTATTCAAGTTTATTGTAATATATGTTTGTAAGGGCGATTCTTATTTGGAGGCATATTATGAGTAACGATGAAAGAAATACAATAAATAAAGAAATAGGAGAACGAATTAAATCCATTAGAAAACAAAAAGGCATAACATTAGCTGACCTAGGAGCAAGATTAGGTATTAGTGAAAGTAATATGCAAAGATATGAATCTGGTAAAATTGCTAGTGTTTCTATTGATTTTATTAATAGATTAGCTCCTATATTAGAAGTAAAGCCAGAATGGTTAATTGGTTGGGATAAAGATGATACTCCTCAAGGTTACTATCTTGATTCTGAAACTGCTGAATACGCTGAATACCTTCGTACACGCCCAGGTGCTCGTATGCTATTTTCTGCAGCAAAAGATATATCTAAGGAGGAAATGGAAGAAACAGCCAGATACATTGAATTCTTAAAATCCAAACATAAGTAATATCTACAAGGGAGAGTGATATTATTGATTATTAATTTAATTTATTGTGACTTACCAAATGCTAAAGCGGTTTCTGAAGAGTCAGAGGATGTAGATACTCATAATATCTACATAAATAAAAACCTCCCTCGCGATCGTATGAGGGAGGAAATAAAACACGAATTGATGCACATTATTAACGACGACTTCTATTTAGATCAAAATGTCAATCTAGTTGAGCAAATGGTCCGTCGGACATGCATCGATGATACTGAATTAGAGAATATAGATTTCTACCACCATTATCTATCAGTATTATAAGGGATTATATAAAAGGGAGATAAAAATGAAAAAAGTGCTAGTATCAGGGATTTTAATTACTACTTTATGTATTGCCGGCTGCGGGGGGCCTGTTGATAATATTAAAGATGCAACAGGTTTATCAAAAGAGCAATCTCAGCAAGTACTTACCGAATTACAAAGCGTTGGGGTCACTGAATTCGGCAATGTAAATAAAGTAGCAGATCAGCAAGGTGTGTATTACATTGTTGATGAGAAGTATGGCCAAACATTCTTCCGCATCAAAAACGATAAAGTTAGTGAAATCGAAAATAGCTTCTCTACCGTTTACAAAAATGGCCAAAAGACAGACGATATTAGCAAGGTCTATATTAGTGATCAACAAAAAGCAGCGTATCAAGTAGCCGCTAAAGACGCTGTATCCGCTAGACTAAAATCACCATCCACGGCTAAATTTGATATCAAAAAAGTCATTCGTTATGACAATAGCGTTACTGTTCGTGGCACGGTTGACGCACAAAATGGATTTGGCGCAATGGTTCGTGGTATATTCTTTGTAAAAATCAAAGCTGATACGGGAGAAGTAGATTCAGTCAGCATTAATAATTTATAACAATCCTTGCACAGCGTGATATAATAAGGGTACCAGTACCCATCCACGCTTCAGGGTTTAACAACTACAGCGCACCAGGATGGGTCTTTTTATTATATCGTTTTGCAGATAAAAAAATTCAGTACGTGCAAAAATTGCATATACTGAATATGGGCTTTATGCTAAAGAAGCCAGTTATTATGCGGGTTATTCCGAATTTGTTGACGTCAACAAATTCGGAAAAGAATACATTATTACTAACTTCACAAGTATAGATAAAAAAATGCTCTACTATAAAATGCCCATACCCTGCTATGAGGTAAGAGGCTTTATGATAAATTTTGTACGCATTTATGTGTAAATTTGTTGACTTTTGTGAAGTTATTTTAATATAATGAGGATAGCAGAAGAGTGTCGGATACCCTACGGGGCCCGATGCGAAGAAAAGCCTTCCTCATTGAGGAGGGCTTTTTCTTTTGAAAGAATTCAAAACAATAGACGAGCAAATTCAAATACTTCTTGATAGAAACCTTATCATTAATGATGTTGATAAAGCGAAAGCATATCTATTGAGCCAAAACTATTATAATATTATAAACGGGTATGCTAACTTTTTTCCCAGAGACAATAATGATAACTATACATCGAATACCACATTTGATGAAATTGCAAAGCTTTACCGGTTTGAAAAAGAATTAAAACAAGAACTGTTGAATGCTATTCTTAGTGCTGAGACTCATTTAAAAGCATTATTTTCACATCGCTTTTCTGAGACCTACGCCGATAAGCCTTACCCATATTTAGATATTAATTGCTACGCTCCTACTAGGCGTTTAGAGAGTGTTGAGACTATATCTAAACTATCTAAAACGCTGATTAAGTATAACTGTAATTATCATAGAAACTCTAGTATTTATCACTACATAAATAGTTATCAAAAAGTCCCTATGTGGGTTTTATCTAGCTATATTGAGTTTGGCACATTTAGATATCTATTATCTAACACCACCATATCAGTACAAAATAAAGTAGCACGGGATTGTATAAGCTTTATAACCGAACATATCAAGAACCCAGGGCAATTTACCCCCGCTACAATGATAAGCTTTGTAAAAAACATTCACAGCATCAGAAATGTTTGTGCGCATGGTAATCGCTTGATTGGGCATCTTTGTCCTTCAGATGATCGATATTGGGCGCCATTACACACTAAATATGGTATTACATCAAATACGCCTAGGAACACCACTTATGCTGTGTTTCTTTCGTTACAATGCTTCTTAAGTCGCATTGAATACGCCACATTACATAACTCTGTATTGAAGTTAACAAAGAAATTAGCTCCAAAACTTAGTTCTATCCATATAAATGATATTTTATTAAAATTAGGATTTCCACAAGATTGGCATTTACACGCTACTAAAATCAATCCAGCGGCCCCTCTTACATAAAAAAAATAAGCCCTCACCGCAGTGAGGGCTATTAAAAATATCATACCTTAGAGGTACTCTATTTTTACTCCACAATCATTATACCATACCTCTAAGGCTAATCACTATACCAAGGAGGATATATATTATGGCCATGAAACGCGCCAATGGTACTGGCACCGTATATAAGATGAAACATAAGGCTCTACGCAAGCCATATCGAGCCGTGGTGACCCTTGGATATAACTCCGAGGGTAAACCCTTACGAAAATCCATAGGCACCTTTGCAACGCAAAAAGAAGCATATAATGCATTATCAGCTTATGACGCAAACGCCCAACAATACGAAATCAAGGATACGACCTTTGGCCAATGTTGGGAATGGATGATTGAAGATAAGCTACGTAAAGGGGTTATCTTGGAAAAAGGCGGATATCTTTATAATAAAAAGAAGGTGGAGCACTTATTAAAAACCCCTATTAAAGATATAAGACTTGCCCATATGCAAGATGTTATTGACAGATATGCAGATAAGAGCCACACGACATTGGTACAGATAAAAACGGCTATGAAAGCAACTTTTGACGCTGCTATTAAAAATGATATAGTGGATAAAAACTATGCTGCACTCGTCACTCTACCACAAAAGGTAAAGTCTGAAATTCATAAGCCATTCACCCCCGTCGAGATATTTCGCCTATGGGAACTAGCAGATACCGATCGTGATGCTCGTGTGTTATTAGTGTACATATATACGGGAATGCGCCCAGGTGAAATACAAAGTATTAAATTGAAAGATGTTTATCTCAAGGAACGCTATATGATAGGTGGTAGTAAAACTGCAGCGGGTAAAAATCGTATCATTCCTTTAGCGGATGCCATTTTGCCTATTATAAAAGAGTGGTATAAAATTAGCAGTTTTCAACGGAATGAGTATCTGCTCCCTAAAGACACCCCTAAACATTTATTAATCGCCATCCGTACCTATCTAAATAAGCATTTCCCAGGACACCTTCCACACGACGGGCGGCATACTTGTGCATCCTTATTAATTCACATTGGCATATCAGAAGCCACGACAAAAACGATACTAGGTCACCGGCATTCTGACGTAACGAATCAAGTATACATCCACAAAGACGTATCGGAGTTAGTAGAAGCTGTTAATAAATTGCCTACTAAAGATGCTCTTTTGAGCGACGACTATGTGTCTCTAACTTTTATGAAAGGGTGAGCAACGGTTAAGCAACGGTGCTGATTTTTAAAAATTTAAAACAGTTTTCTAAAGCAAAGAGCCCAGTAAATATAAGTATTTACGGGGCTCTTAATTTCATTTTATTTGTTTATATAACATATAAAAGCCTGTTACGGCACCGATTAATCCAAAAATAACCATGCATAATGGCATGGTATCCATCCATATATCCAGTTTATATCCTATCCAGATAAATCCACCGATACAAAATAGAAGGGTCAG
>CALGLI010000231.1 GCA_937930265.1 uncultured Veillonella sp.
CTGTATGTGCTGGCGCCATTCATAGTTTACAACCAATTCTCCAAAGGCAGGAGCATAAGGTCCCCCTACAATACCACGACCAGCATCAAAATCTTCTGTACTTTGTAATCCCACACGTATTATCTGTGTACCTTTGCCTTCTAAATAGGATTTTAAAAAAGCACTATACGCCACTGCTTGTTCTACTGTTAATGGCGTATAACTACCTTGGCGAACACGATCAGCTAGTTCTGTATCTTCAATAACAATTACAGGATAAATACGACACAAATCCGCCTGCAATTGACCTGCTTTCACCGCCGTATTAACTAGCGTAGTCCACGTCTCTCCAGGTAACCCAGGAAGTAATTGTATACCCAAAGTTATTCCTTGTTCTCGAATCATCTTACAAGCCCGTTCCACATCTTCTACCGTATGCCCTCGTTTTGCATCGACTAGCATGGACTCCTGTAATGTTTGTACCCCCAATTCAATAGTACGTACACCACTTGCATAAAGTTCTTGTAATCGGTCTTCTCTTATAGCATCAGGCCTCGTAGACAAGCGGATTCCTTGAATGATTCCTTGTTGAAATGCATCTTTAGCAGGTTCTAATAATCTATCTTGCACTTCTTGTGGGATAGCTGTAAAACTACCACCAAAGTAAGCTACTTCCCATTGTCCTACATACCCTTGCTCAACGATTGCTTCTTGAATCGAGGAACGAATAATTTCTGGACTGACCATATCCTGCTGACCTGATATACGTGGCTGATTACAAAATACACAGATATATGGGCAGCCAATATGAGGAATAAAAAATGGAAGTAATCTAGTTTTTTCTTTTTTTATTTTCCTCATAAAAGCCTCCTCTAGTATATGTACCTACTACATGCCCAAAATTGTAATCTACACACAGACATGCTGCATAGTAAATGTCAATTTTCCTTCACATAACATACACTCATCTATTGCAGCATGACAATACATTCCATAGTATCATGGTCTCATAACCTATTCTATCCTTACTAAATAAAAAGGAGTGGTTCCCCACCCCTCAATCCTTACTGTTGTATGAGCTTTTTATATGCTTCTTTAGCGGCTGCTTGGGCTGCTACTTTTTTATTTCGTCCAGAACCTACTCCTGATGGGACTCCATCAATGACTACTTCCATAGTAAAGAATTTATTATGATCTGGCCCCGCTTCACCAATAACATGATACCGTATTAGGGATTCTCCTTTTTGTTGCACCAATTCTTGAAGCAACGTTTTAAAATCTTTTCCTACTTTTCCTGAAAGTGCCATTTGGAGATATCCATGCAAATGACTCAAAACGAACTGTTTTCCCACTTCGTAACCACACTCTAAATAGATAGATCCTAAGACAGCCTCAAAAGTATCTGCTAAAATAGAGTTTCGATCAGCCCCCCCGCTGTGGCGCTCACCTCTGCCCAATCGTAGGTATGTACCTAAGTCCAATGTACGACTACATTCAGCTAAAGAACTTTCACAAACGGTGCAAGCTTTTAATCGGGTTAGTTCACCCTCAGTCATTTCTGGATATGTTGTAAATAAATATTCTCCTATAATGAGGTCTAACACAGCATCCCCTAAAAATTCCAATCGTTCATTATGATATTCATGGGATAACTTATGCTCATTCGCATAGGAAGAATGTGTCAATGCACGATTTAATGTGCTTATATTTTGTAAGGGCAAATGTAAATTCGCAATAAGCTCGTGAAGTAATTCTTCACGAGCCTTGCTAATTACTTTGCTACTTTTAGAAGCATTCACAATTACGCCTCGTAACGACGAACAACGATAGTACCATTGTGTCCGCCAAAACCGAAGGAATTAGAAAGAGCCACATCAACTTTCATATCACGAGCTCCGTCAGATACATAATCTAAATCTAATTCTGGATCTGGATTATCAAGGTTAATTGTTGGATGTACTTTGCCAGTTTCAATAGCCATTGCCATAACAATTGCTTCGATTGCACCAGCTGCCCCTAATAAGTGACCTGTCATAGATTTTGTGGAGTTTACTGCTAATTTGCTAGCATGATCTCCAAATAATTGTTTAATTGCCAAAGTTTCATTTGCATCATTAATGGATGTA
>CALGLI010000232.1 GCA_937930265.1 uncultured Veillonella sp.
TTCAAAGCGTTGTAATATATTTTTCTGTTGATGCACCAAGTTCATGGCTGGTACAGTAATCTTGCGATTTGTCATAGAAAATAACTGTTGTTTTTCTTTTTGAATACGATACTGTACTGTATTATGAAGAAAATCTAGTTTTTGTTGTACTTCTTCTTGTAAGTCTACCAATGGGTAAATACTTAATTCAGCAGCATGACTTGGCGTCGCCCCTCTTACATCAGCTACAAAATCACATAATGTATAATCTACCTCATGACCAACAGCAGACACAACCGGTGTTTTACATTGATATATAGATTCTATTAAAGTTCTATCATTGAAGCACCATAAGTCTTCCATAGATCCGCCACCACGACCAACAATAATTAAATCTACATCTGGATCCGCATCTGCCATACTAACACCACGAGCAATGACAGGACCTGCTGTAGGTCCTTGTACAGGTACATTAAATACTTTAAACGTAACTAATGGATTTCGATGGGATGCTACATATAAAATATCATGTATGACTGCCCCTGATGCAGAAGTAACAACACCAATACAACTCGGTACAGGTGGCAATGGCTGTTTGTGTCGTTCGTCAAAATAGCCTAACGCATATAATTCTTGTTTTAATTTCTCATAGGCAATTTGATAGTCACTTTTGGCACCAATACGAATGTCTTCACAAATAAAGCTTAAACGACCAGTTTTTTCGTAAAAACTAATGTTTCCTCGTACTTGTACTAACAAACCGTTTTCAAGAGCACCTTCCAAGCCACGTTGTTGCACCTTGGAGCGCCACATAGCCATATCGATAGATCCTGTGTCATCGATGAGAGAAAAATAATAATGTCCTGTACTATGACGTTTTACATTAGAGATAACACCTTCAACAATACAGTTCTTTAAGAGAAATTCTCCCTCTACAGTTTGCTTAATAATTCTATTTAATTCTCCAACGGAGTAAGCATCCATTCTATTCTCCTTCAACAACTTTTGCTCCATAGGCATTACCTGACGCATTGTCTGCACTATATTTAGATGATACACATAATACATCTAGATCATGATGGTGTCCCCAATGAACTAAACGATCCTGTAGATAGGTATTAGCCATAACACCACCAGCAGTAATTAAAGTTGTAATACTATGTTCTTTCAGAATATGAGATAACGCTTTTTCTAGGGAACTTCCAATACAATGGAACACAGAGGTTGCCAAAATTTGTGCATCTTTTTCTGTACTAAAAGATTCTCTATCAGTCCAATCTATAGGTCCATGTTGTAATGATTCCCACCAACGTTGACCAGCACTATAGGGTCCACCAAAACTAATGGTAGAGCCTTTCACGGACACTGGGAGCACCGTCTCTACATTGTATTTAATACGCCTTCCCAATATTTCCATACTAGGGCCCGCTGGAAATTGTAATCCCATTAAAACACCTAATCGGTCTACTAACTGGCCTCCTGCTATATCATCAGATCCACCTACTATTTGCACTTTAAAACCACTTTTATAAATGCGTTCACAAAGAAGAAATTCCGTGGTTCCTCCAGAAAGATGTAAACTTAAAAAAGGACCTTCTGGAATCTCACCGATTTCACGCAAGGCTGCCCATATATGATTCTCTTGATGAGAAAATACATGCACAGGAACTTGTAAACAATGGCCCAGGGATTTTGCAGTATTAAGACCTACTAAGAATGCGGGCATATAGGAATCTTCTTCTCGTCTTGGAAAACCGCTGACACCGATAGCTGAAATGGGCTGTTCCAAATGTAAAGACTGAACCAGTTCACCTAAAGCACGAGTATGTTGAAATACCATTTGTGACTGTTGTAATCCTCGTTTCCCCTGCGGCACATCTAACAGCTTTCTAACTTCCTGTACTAATCGACCATCCTCATCAACAAGAGCACAAGATGTAGTATAACAGCTTGTATCTATTCCTAAATAATAGGCCATGTTATTGTCTCGATTTGGCTAAATTATGAAGAATGGCATTAATGTACTTATAGGAAGTCTCTCCACCAAACTCTTTGGCTAATAGAACAGCTTCATTGATGACAATCTTGGCTGGAGTATCCTCTTGTGGATGTAATAGCTCCCAAGCTGCCATACGTAAAATGGTAAGTTCTACTTTCGGAAAACGTTCCATCTTACGTTTAGGAGAAAATTCTTGTAAAGCTGCATCTAATTGTTCTTTTTCACTACGTACACCTGCGATTAAATGCTCTGCAAATTGATTCGCTTTGCCTTGCATCTTAGTGGTATCTAACACGGTATTATCAACCGCTTCTCCTGAAAAAGTATCTGCATAAATCGTTTCAAATGCAAATACTCTCGCTAACCTACGATGATTCATGATTAGGTTCCCTTCTTTCTAAACCGTCGATGTGTACATCTACACGAACACGGTATAAGTCTAACATATTTCGTAAATCTTGACGCACTTGTTGTTGTATTTGTCGTGCTACCTCTAATGGATTAAATCCACAATATAAACGAAGATATAAATTAATTTCTATGAAAGGCTCTCCAAAAGTATCTCGTTTATGTTTCACGTTCATTCCAGGCCAACTTTTTTGCCCTAACTTTTGTGAGATACCATCTACAACACCATCAAAAAATCGTTTACTCATAGAGTGGATTTCATCGAATGATGATAATACTCTTGCTGTGACATCTAAAATAACAGCATCTGTAATTTCTATTTCTAAATGATCTGACATACAAATCCTCTATAATATGGTACTTTCAAAAATTATATCTTGCACATAAATATCCACACTATTCACAGTAGCATCTGCCATAGATACAAGAGATGTTTTCACCCGCTCCTGTAACCGTAATGCTATATCTGGAACACGATATCCATAATACACTGCTATATGTAGAGATACTTGTAATGAACCATCTTCCAAAACTTGTACTTTTACACCTTCCATGGCATTTTTTCTGCCAAATAAGCTACTGACTGTATCTCCAAATGTTGTACTCATACCCGCAACACCTTTAGTTTCTAATGCTGTCATGGTAGCAATCATTTCATAAACAGAATGATCGAACTGTATCAGTCCTTCAAAAAAGCGATTATCTTCCATATATTTACCAAAAAAAGCATTTGTCGTCCTACCACAGGTCAACAAATGCTTTTAATTACAATACTATACTAGTTGTTAAAAGATCAAATCTGTGGTTTAAGCACGTTCAATATATTGTCCAGTACGTGTATCAACACGCAATACATCGTCTACTTCGATGAATAAAGGTACTTTTACAACATAACCTGTTTCTAATGTAGCAGGTTTATTACCACCAGTTGCAGTATCGCCACGGATACCAGGATCAGTTTCAACTACGCGTAACTCAACAGCTACAGGCAAGTCG
>CALGLI010000233.1 GCA_937930265.1 uncultured Veillonella sp.
ATGCGCCTGTTAAGTTTGGTGATGAAGTATTGGTAACTATTCATGGCATCGGTAGTAGCGGTGAAGGGGTAGGTCGTGTAGATGACTTTACTGTCTTTGTGCCTTTTGCTTTACCTGGAGAAACTGTAAGAGTAGCCATTAATATGGTAAAAAAAACCTATGCTACAGGGCGCCTCATAGAAATTGTTACGATGGCTCCCAATCGTATCGATGCAAGTTGTGATCTTTATGGATTCTGTGGAGGCTGCCAACTACAGCACATTACCTATGAAGGACAGCTTTCACTAAAAACACAAAAGGTTAAGGACGTTATAGAGCGCATTGGTCATCAAAATCCAGACCTTGTAAAACATGCATTAGGCCCTAAAGAACCTTGGGCATATCGCAATAAAATGCAAATGCCTGTAGGCGGTACTAAAGGCGATATTCAAATGGGATTCTATGCGATGGGATCTCACGATATCGTACAAGGCACAAACTGTCCTATTCAAGATGAAGGGAATAATATCATTGCTCAAGCGTGTTACCAAATCGCTAAAGAATTTGACATTGAACCGTATGATGAACATACCGGCAAAGGTATACTACGCCATGTAATCGGTCGTATTGGACAATCTGGATGGATGATTATCCTTGTAACTGCTACAGATTTCTTACCACACCAAGAAAAGTGGGTAGAAAAATTAACAGAACGAATTCCTCAAGTAGAAACTATTGTTCATAACGTAAATGGTAAGCGAACTAATGTTATATTAGGATCTAAAAATAATATCCTTTACGGGGATGGAACGATTACAGACCATATTAAGGACTTACAGTTTACCTTATCCCCACATTCCTTCTTCCAAGTGAACCCTGAACAAACAACTGTGCTATACGATCAGGCATTAACCTATGCGGACCTAAAAGGTGATGAAACCGTTATCGATGCATACTGTGGCACGGGAACCATTTCATTGTTTTTGGCTCATAAGGCAAAACATGTAATAGGTATAGAAATCGTAGAACCAGCCATTATCAATGCTCGTGAAAACGCACGTCGTAATGGCTATGATAATACAGAATTTATCGTAGGTGATGCGGCTGTAGAAATGCCAAAACTCTACAAATCTGGCGTACGACCAGACGTTATCGTATTCGATCCAATCCGTGCGGGCTGTAAAGAAGAAGTTCTAATCTCTGCGGCAGGAATGGAACCAAAACGCATTGTTTATGTATCTTGTAACCCAGCTACCATGGCGCGAGATATTGAAATCCTCACACAATACGGCTATGAACTACAAGAAGTACAACCAGTAGACATGTTCCCCATGACCGCTCACGTTGAGGCGGTGGCTTTGCTTAAGAAATATGTAAGAGTATAATACATTTTTTATTTACTTGTCACAAATGTATTATACTCTTACAGAGCCGTCTTTTTCGAGTAAAATGCTTGCAACGATACTTCCGGAAAAGCCGATATGGGACCGCTACGTTGTCCAGAATCTGAATATGCAGCTGACGGGAGCAACGAAGGAAGAAAAATTGAAGAATGCAATTATGCTTTATGCTGATATGGAAAAGTGGTATGCCGATTTTTTGGAAACAGAAAAAGGCTAAGAATGTATCAGTGAGTTTGACCGGGTGTTGCCTGATTACAAAGAGATATCAAAAATAAAGAAGATTGACAGCATTCTTTGGAGTATAAGATAGATCCGCAACTGAAAGAGGTATGATAATGGATTTACTATTGAATACTGTTTTGAATCTCACAAAGGAAGAGATTGAAAACAGTAAAATCGAATTTAATATGCAAGCTGGAAGTGGTGGACAGCCATTTCTTGACAGATGGATCAAACACAGTGAGGCTGAAAAAATGTCCGGCACTTGTGCTGATTGTTCTTATTGGGGATGGTATGGAAAACAGCGTAATTTTTATCCAGGGCAGTGGGTATTCAGTTTTGCACGAATGAATGATGATGAATGGTTGCTGATTTCGGCAGCAGAAATTGTGGATGTTCCTGCTGATGAGTGGGCAACTGTAAATGTGCTGGAGAGATTTGTGCCGATGATTGGCAGGCTGGTTATCAAATGTAAGAAAGGCAACACTTTCTCAAGATATGTATTTAACCTCAGTAAGTATCTTGAACAGGCAACTGTAAAAGAAATACTGCCATGCTTATATAGCGGCGAGAACTTTGAAGGTTATGACAGAGTCCATCTGCCGTATAACCGTCTGGCTGATATTTTTAACGGAAAAATAATGCCTACATATTATGAGGCATTAAAAAAGATAACCGGAGTATATTGTCTGACAGACACTCACACTGGAAAACTTTATATAGGCTCTGCTACAGGAGAAGGAGGAGTTGCACAAAGATGGGGTAACTACATGGATTCCAAACATGGTGGAAATAAAAAACTGATTGCTTTGTATGAGCAGAAAGGACCGGAGTATTTTGAAAAGTATTTTACATACACATTGATTGAGTATTTCGGTTTATCATATGATTCGATAAAAATACTGGAGCGTGAACAATACTGGAAGAAGTGCTTGGATACCATAAGAAACGGATATAACGATAATTAAGAATGGAGGTTGTGTGGTGGACAATAAGGAAATCATCCTATCGAAAATAGCGGAAATATTAAGTAGACGTGGATTCTTTTTAAAAAGTAATTCCGCGTTCAAAGCAAGACTTAAATGTGTAGGATGGGGAGAGTAATTTGAAAAGTATTCAGATTATTTGATTCCATATTATTATAATAATGGGTATACAAATATATTTGAAAATTCAAACGAAGAATATGATGTATTTCTTGGTTTGGATAGTATTTTCGCTAATTTATATCATGAAGGAAAAAATGGAGAAATTATAGCTCTGTTGAAAGAACTAACAAAGTCATTTAATGTTGAATATATTAAAGAGGCATTGACTGATGATTTTGAGGAATTAGTAAATCTTTATGAATTGCTTGGCTTATCGATAAGTATTGATAATAATAAGGTGATTGTGACAACCTGTATGGCAAGCAACAATCAAAGGGTTGATGAGCTATATTCTGTAGAAAATTGATTAAAGCAAAACCATAGAGAAGTATACGATTCGTATGAATCAGCCATTGATGCATATACCCAAGGACATGCTGGATCGTGTATTGAATAGTGTAGAACTTGTTTAGTAAGTATTTTCTCCAAATATAAAGGTACAGAAGCTTTTGCAAAATGGATGAGAGGAATATATAATACCAGTGGCGAAAATACAATTTCTACAGCACAGGATTTGTCGCAGGCATTAAATACAGAACTTCGAAAAGATGATCTGGCTGATTTCTTTTATGAAAACCGTGCTGGAAAATTAACGAAAACAAAAGCCATTTATATGATTTATTCTATGATGTCAGATTATGGTACGCATAGAAACGAAGCAACACAAGAGAATCCTACGTTGGAAGACGCACTGTTTTTATTGCGTTTGATGGACAGTATTCTTTTCTGGATATATTCTAAGAAGGGTTAATAAGAGGATAATGAATGGTAGTTTGATGTGCAGATGATATGAGGTTATGATTTATTGAATGGAGGTAGGATATATGGAAAAGATGAAAGGTCGAATTGTTAATATAGAAAAATTCCAGAATCGCGCAACATATATAAAGCAAGGCATAAAGAAACCTGATCAATATAAGTACGATAATTATCCAGGTGGAAATGGTACATATGTTACCGGTGGGGAATATTTAGGAACTTCCTTGATGGTTAAAATATATGTGTTTGACCTTGATAAAAGTTTCACTTTTGATGTTTATGATGATATAAAGAAGATAACTGGAAAATTGAGAATTTCATCTCAGATGTTAGAAAGAATAGAGTCCCATAAGGGGGAAAAAATAGATGTATATGTTAATGAATCTACAGTAAATTTTGACCCAACAATATTGTTGTCATAATGATAAATCATTCTGTGGATATGTTCCCAATGACAGGAAAACATACCGTGGATATGTTCCCATGAACTTACAGCGGATAAAATTGGCATAAACTAAGTATATGACATTTATTTTGTCCTCTCGAGCCACGTTGAGGTAATGGCTTTGCTTATTAAAAAGAAAGACTAAATGTATGTTTAAACCAATTCGCAAGAAGATAAATGAAATAGATCGTAGTACTGTAGAAACATTATTACAATCTAATCGTCGCGGTATTTTAGCCATGAATGGTGATGATGGTTATCCGTATGCGATTCCCATTAATTATTACTATGATAGGGCGGCTCAAAAAATCTATTTTCATGGTGCAAAAGCAGGTCATAAAGTTGACGCCTTAAAAACATCCGATAAGATATGTTTTACTGTATATGGCAATGAAATCATTGATGATGCTGAGCCATGGGCACCTTATGTACAAAGTGCGGTAGTATTTGGTAGATGTCGTTTGATAGGGGGCGGACCAGAATCTATAGAGCGATTAAAAGAATTTGCTATGAAATATTATCCCGATGAATCTTTGGCAGATGATCAAATTGCTCGTGCAGGACGTGCTACGCAAATGTTTGAAATTACTATTGAACATATGACTGGAAAACAAGTACAAGAAAAATAATAAAACGCCTTTCGCTTACTAAATGCGCCCTAAACGTTGATTAGAATTTAGGATAAAATTTATTATGCGGGAGGTTTTTTTATATACTATTACAGATAATCGCCATATAATAAACTTGAAAAGTATCCTAAAAAAGACATAATGGTTGTAAATAGTTTAGAAAGGGGACAATTAGTATGCCATCCACTGTTATTGATAGTCAAATTCATGGTTCTTTATTTAGTACAGATGAAATGCGTAAGATTTTTAGTGATGAGTCATGGGTATAAAAGTGGCTCGATACAGAGGCTGCTTTGGCTACCGCTCAGGCTGAATTAGGAGTCATTCCACAAGACAAGGCTGATATTATTAATAAATATGCTAAGGCTGAGCTTATTGATATCACCTCTATTGGAGAATATTATAAAAGTTCTATAACTATTGTGCCATTACTTAAAGCTTTTAAAGCGATTTTACCTGATAATGCAGGGGAGTATGTTCATTGGGGCGCCACAAGTCAAGATATTGTAGATACGGGGCTCGTATTACTTCAACGTGATGCATACAATGTCATTTTGAGAGATTTAAAGATTTGTCAAAAAAGTATTTTAAAACTAGCCGAAAAGTATCGAGATGTACCTATGGCGGGTAGAACTCATGTAGTACATGCTATTCCCATTACATTTGGATATAAAGCTGCCGTCTGGGCCGATGAACTTGGTAGAGATATTCAACGTATGAAATCTATGTATGAACGAGTATTTGTAGGTGAAATGGCCGGTGCTGTTGGTACGTTGGCTTCTCAACCAGAGCATGGATTAGAAACACAAAAACGTATGTTTGAAATCCTGGGCCTAGGTGTTCCTACTATTGCATGGCATGTGGCTCGTGATAGTCAGGCCGAATTTGTTAGTGTCCTCGCTATATGTGCAGGTACACTTGGGCGTATCAATCATGAAATTTTTAGCCTGCAACATACGGAAATATTAGAATTGGAAGAACCGTTCTTCACAGGTAAAATCGGATCTTCTACGATGCCTCATAAACGTAATCCTGCAGTATTAGAAAATGTACTAGCACTTTTACGTAGTGTTCGTAGTATTGCTCCTTCAATTGTGGAGAGCATGATTAGTGAAAACGAACGTGACTGGGGATGCTTTCTTACAGAATGGGAAGCAATTCCTCGTGCATGTTATCTTATGGCCGCAGCATTAGAGAAATCTAAAAATAGTTTTGAAAATCTTATCGTCTACGAAAAACATATGGAACGAAATCTTTTTGCACAAAAAGAATTGATGATGAGTGAGTGTGTTATGATGCATTTGGCAGAAAAACTTGGCCGTATGACGGCTCATGAAATTGTTTACAAAGCCTGTATGGAGGCTTATGAAAAGGAAATTCCACTCAAAGATGTACTAATGAATACCAAGGAAGTTACAGATGTCTTTACTGAACAAGAGGTGGATAATATGTTAAATCCACATAACTATGTAGGTCTAGCCCCAGTTTTTGTAGATAGAGTATTAGAAAAATATTCAAAAAATTAGCTGCAAAAACTGCCAATGTATTATGAAGATACAGGATGGACTGACTAATATGAATTATAAGCATAACTATTAGGTAGTATTATATGGAAGAGATAAATATGATAGAGCTAAAAGATTTAGGTGAGTTTGAGTCTGTGCCTGATATTGTGACAGATATTATAGAGGGAAATATTTTCTCACTTGAATCAGAATTAAACAATGGTTGGGATATAGATACACCTATACAAATTGGTAAATACAGTGAGTACTCACCTTTACAACTGGCTTTAGTGATGTGCAGTTTTCCTAGTGTTAAATGGTTGGTAGAGCATGGTGCTGATCTTGATAATGAGGAAAATCCAAGTTTCTTGTTAGCTGTACGGTATGGTAATCAAGAGATTATAGACTATGTTGTGGCTCATGGTGCTAACATTCATGTTTTGAACTGTGTGAACGTAGATGCCTTTCAAGCCGCTTTACATGGTAAGAAATATGAGAATCTACCAATTATTCATGACTTAGGCCATACGGTACAGAAATATGGCGGTAAAGCTTTCAGAAATGCCATTACAGATAGAAATTATGATGTTCTAGATTTCTTTATTCATAATGGTGTAGATATTAACTACAATAAGCCTGATT
>CALGLI010000234.1 GCA_937930265.1 uncultured Veillonella sp.
GGTATGGGCTTTCATTGGTCGTACGAACAAATACATTGATGAAACAATGCCTTGGGTACTGGCAAAAGGTGCCAACGAAGATGATGCGAAGCGTCTAGAAGTAGTGATGTATCACTTGGCAGAATCCTTGCGTATCATCGCTGTATTAGTAGATCCAGTGATTCCAACAGGATCGCCTAAAATTTGGGAACAACTTGGGTTACAAGGATTTGCACAAGCTATGCTAGATGATGTACGCACATTTGGGACACTTCCTACAGGTACAAAAGTAGTGAAAGGAGATCCAATCTACCCACGTTTTGAAATTCCTGAAATGGTAGAAGTAGTTCCAGAAACTACAGAAGAAACAGCTGAAGAAGCGGTAGATACTAGCAATATTCCTCCTATTAAAGAGGCCATCGAATACGATGATTTTGCAAAATTAGATTTACGGGTAGCGAAAGTATTGACTTGCGAAGCTGTAAAAAAATCTAAAAAATTATTGTTATTTACATTAGATTTAGGCATTGAAACACGCACCGTAGTGAGTGGTATTTCTCAATTTTACAAACCAGAAGACTTAATTGGTAAAAAAGTGATTTATTTGGCAAACTTAGCGCCGAAAAAAATCATGGGACATATGTCAGAAGGTATGATTTTATCGGCTTCTAATGAAGATGATCAATTAGAAGTCACCAATATTGAATCCTTAACTCCAGGAAGTGTGGTGAGATAGTGCGATTGTTCGATACACATGCGCATATCAATGATGAACGATTTGATAATGATCGGGACCAGATGATTCAAGACTGTTTTGATCAAGGTGTAGAGTACATTATGTGTCCAGCAGTAGACCGCAAAACGGCGGAATCTGCCATTGCCTTGGCGGAACAGTATGACCGTGTCTATGCAGCGGTAGGCGTGCATCCACATGAATCTAAAGATGCTACAGAAGAAGACTATGAATGGTTCAAGCAAATGGCATCTCATCCAAAGGTAAAAGCCATTGGTGAAATCGGTTTAGACTATTACTATGATTTTTCCGATCGAGATGTACAAGCAGAGTCTTTCAAACGCCAATTAGCCATTGCGAGAGACGTGGATTTACCCATCATTATCCACGATCGTGATGCGCACGGTGCCATTCGAGATATGTTGGTAGAACATGGGAAAGGCAATTATGGTGTCTTTCATTGTTTCTCTACGAGCTTAGACATGGCAAAAGAATTTATTAAAATGGGCTACTATATTTCCTTTGCAGGACCAGTAGTATTTCCAAAATCTACGAATCTGAAAGAAGTGGCGAAGCACATCCCATTGGATCGTTTGCTCATTGAAACAGATTCCCCCTATTTGACGCCACCTCCATTTAGAGGTCGTCGCAATGACCCATCTAAAACACAATTTGTGGCTCAAGAAATTGCCCAATTGCGTGGTATGGATGTAGAAGAACTAGCTGCCATTGCCTTAGAGAATGGCA
>CALGLI010000235.1 GCA_937930265.1 uncultured Veillonella sp.
CCAAGAGCAGCCAAACTTTGCAAATATAATTCTTGAATATTATCTGGAGACGGTTTGATAATCACTTGGAATTGATGATGTTGAAATAAACGGTTCGGATTGTCACCATAACGACCGTCTGCTGGACGACGGGATGGTTCTACATAACATACAGACCATGGTTCTGGTCCCAATGCATGTAAGAATGTGGCAGGGTTCATCGTACCCGCCCCTTTTTCAATGTCATATGGTTGTTGCAAAATACAACCTTGTTCACCCCAGAAATTTTGGAGTGTAAAAATCATCTCTTGAAATGTCATTTCCATTCCTCCTTATGTTTTACAGGGAATAAAAAAGTCCCTGCAACGAAAATCGCTACAGGGACGAGATATACCCGCGGTTCCACCCTAATTGGCTAATGCCCTCTCTTAAAAAATAGCCTTTACTAATTGTCCATACCTAGTATGGTACAACGTTCCTGCTCATGCTCCACAGCGCCTTCTACTCAATCGTGAGCTTTCACCATCCTCACTCGCTAAAGGGAGTATACTCCTCTGCTTCATCGCCTATGTATATATACTATTGTATGGATAAAAGTGGTTAGTGTCAAGGTGTATCCACTGAATCAAGGATGTAAGTTATTCATTACTTTTACTATACCCATATTCATCAATAGTTCAGCATATTATTTTTCCAAGAACATCTTACACCATTCCATGTTCTCTATCCACATGGCAGTTTCATATTCGATGTCTTCCATTTCTGTGATAGCCGAAATCACCGCAATACCATCCACTGGTTCCGCTAATACATCGTCGAAATTATCTCGATTAATGCCACCAATAGCCACCATAGGAATCGTTGGATTATGAGCACGTAAAGCTAAAATTAATTCGGGCCCTCGCACAGCTTTGGCATCTTTTTTTGTACTTGTTTCATACATAGGGCCTACACCGATATAATCCACATAGTCCAACTTTGTATTCTCTAACTCTTCTACAGAATTAATAGACGTCCCCACAAGAGCATTAGGCAATCGTTTACGCACCTCTTCAAGATCCATATCATCTTGCCCTACATGGATGCCATCAGCGCCTATCTTTTCAGCTAATTCTACATCATCATTGATGATGAAAGGCACTCCATATTCCTTACAAATGTGTTGCAACTCTCGTGCCAACTGTTCTTTTTTATCCCCTACAAGAGCACCTTCCCCTTTTTCACGGAATTGAAAGCACGTAATACCGCCTTTACAAGCTCCTGTAAGGGTCGTGTGAATATCCTTCGTATTCGGTGTTCCACAAATGAAGTACAACCCCATCATGG
>CALGLI010000236.1 GCA_937930265.1 uncultured Veillonella sp.
TTGCATTGAAATATAAGAATCCTAAACAAACTGCACTCCCAATGATACCAAAGAAAGTGACACTTAAGGAACCTACTAATAATCCTACCACTGCAAAAGCCGCTCCTGCAATAGCAGAAATACCTGTTGCCAATCCATCTAAGCCATCTGTTAAGTTAACCGCATTCGTTGTCCCCAAAATAATGATAAACGCCAACACATAATAAGCATAACCAAGATCCACAGTGATATCCACTAAAGGAATCCACAAAGTAGTTGGCAATGCTGCATAGGCAATAGAGATATAGCAAAATACAATTGCTAGCACTGCTTGACCTAGTAATTTTTGTTTTGCTGTTAATCCTAAATTACGGCGTTTAACAGCTTTAATGAAATCATCACTAAACCCTAATGCACCATGACCTAATGTTAAAAATAATAGCATCCACAATGTTACAGAATAGGGTGGTACTATGCATACAGTTATGACTAAGGCTAGCATCATAAATAAACCGCCCATTGTAGGTGTCCCCGCTTTAGCTAAATGCGCCTGAGGTCCATCTTCACGAATCGACTGTTGCGCTTTCAGTCGCTGCAACAAAGGAATCCCTATTTTACCAAATACTAATGTACTTATCAGGGCTAAGCCAAAGGCTACTGCATAGTCCATATTCATGTCACATGTCTCCTTACTTATTCATGTCGTTTTTTAAAATCTTCAATAATACGTTCCATTTTAAGACCACGAGACCCTTTTACCAGAATCACATCGCCGTCTTGTTTTACATCATAGTAGGTATTGGCTATATCAAGATGACTTTTCCCTACGTATACATAAGGAACACCTGCTTGTTTCGCTATAGAGGCAGTTATCTTCATCATATCACCAAAGGTAAATACCATATCATATTGCTCTTCTCCGAGAAGTTTACCAATCTCCTCATGAGCCGTTTTAGAATGATCACCTAACTCTAACATATCTCCTAGCATAGCAATTTTACGATTCCCTTGCAACTGTCCCATAGCACGAATCGATTCTGCCATACTATTGGGATTGGCATTGTACGCATCGTT
>CALGLI010000237.1 GCA_937930265.1 uncultured Veillonella sp.
GGCGTAACAATGATATACACTTCACGACCTACTTCTGGGACTTGCTTACCTTCCCAATTGGCATAGGAACCTAAAAATTCCACTTCTAAATAGTCCGAAGGTACCCAACCGATGTGACGGTTTACTCTCACAGGCCATTGATATTCTGTACCTCCTTGTAGCAAAGTCGTATATCGTTGTTGAATGTAGAACTGACTCAGCAATGCAACGATAGCAGCAAGAGCAAAGAAAATCCACTTTTGATATTTCATTGTTCTTCCTCCTTCACTGCTGTCACAGGTTCTACTACGTTTCTTTCCTCTAGTACGTCTTGTTCCCCTAAGTGTGTCATATCTACTGTTTGTCGCCGATCTTGTCGAACACGTTGATTCATCTTTGTACGCTGTTTCCCTTTTCGCCACAAATATATAGCATTAATACCTAACACAATAATTCCAAGCAATAAAAAGGATACTCCTCGTTCCACAAAAGTAAAGCTAGGATCAAAAAAACGTGCTCCAAACATAGCGATTAATGTCAAAACACTACTATTCAATAAACTTACCTTTTTCACCAAGGTTCCTCTAATGAAAGTTCCTAATGCTGCCACTAGAATATACGCATTAAATAGGATGGATGTCAAAATAGGGGTCGCCCCAGAGACTGTAACAATATAGCACCCAAAGACTGTAAAAGGAATCAACCCAATAGCACTTTCAATACGTTTTGCCAACACTAAGCGACGTAATACGAGGAAGGCTACGCCTAGGCTTAACAGCATACAAAGCCATAGCCACCATGCCATGGTGCTTTCACCAATGCGAACCCAGGTACTAATGTAGGTGCCTTCTACAATGGTATACAATAAGGCAATGGCTCCTACTCCTTTACATGGGAGCGCTAAAAGGGCGATTTTCTTTTCTAATGTGCCTAATCCATAGGTAACGGCTCCTAAGACACTGATAAAAAATAGATTCATTTGCGGTTCATAGGTGGACAAGGTAAAAAATACTTCTCCAAAAATAGCACCTACAAACGCCCATGACACAGATACTAATAAGGGA
The DNA here is from genome assembly GCA_937930265.1 of uncultured Veillonella sp. Classification (GTDB taxonomy): domain Bacteria; phylum Bacillota; class Negativicutes; order Veillonellales; family Veillonellaceae; genus F0422. The sequence goes on from CALGLI010000237.1 coordinate 1,044, forward strand.
TCTTTTACCTGCTGATACTGTCCAAAGCGACGAATATAATATGTCAATTCTACCAGCAATAGTCCCCCTACGGCAGCTGGTCCGGTCCAAGCATTTAAAGAATGACTAGAAAAGCTCCATCCTAAGACCCCTATCAGGTACAATATCATACCAAAAGCAGAATCTAAGATATAGATGATAGGCAAAGAACAGCATAATATAATTAGCACATATAAGCCAATGTATTCTCCTGTATAGTAGGTATCTGCCACTAATAAGGTGGATGTTGTTAATATCGCCATATAAATGACGGTAATTGCTTCTGCAATCATACTAGCTGGCTTAGCTTTCCACACACCACCACCTACGATAGCAATGGCTAATAGTAAGATGACCAACGCCCAATCAAAGCGTCCATTTGGTGAAAACCCATACCAATAGCCAGCAAATAACAAAATAATCCCTAGTAAAATGAGCACAGCGCCACCTAACACAGTGATCAGTCGTGTCCAAGATGGTCCTTCTTTAGGAATAAACCCATACTTTGCTTGTAGCTGACGGCTTTGTTCCTCTGAAATCAGCCCTTCCTCGCGCCATTGCTTAAGTTCTGCCTGTAGCCAACGTATATGTTTTATACTCATATATCTCTCCATAGAAAAAAGCTTTGCTCAGAGAACAAAGCCTTGTATCCTATTATTTAACAATTAATACTGGACATGTGGAATGACTAGTCACATAACTACTTACACTACCCATAAACAACCCTTTCAAAGGTCCTAATCCACGGCTCCCCATAACAATTAAGTCTGCATCATATTTTTTAGCCACCGCTAATACAGCAGGTCCAGGAGACCCTACTTCAAAAACGCATTTTACTTTCATATCTGCTGGCACTTCTTCTGCCACTTCGCTTAAGATTTTTTTACCAGTTTCTTCCATATCTTCAGCAATTTGTTCAGATACATAACCACCACTGATTGGAGTTTGGTCAAAGTTAGAAATTGCAGATACAATATTCGCTACATGCACTAAAATCAACTCCGCATCATTGCGTTTTACAATGGCCAATGCATGTTCTAAGGCCCGTTTACCATTTTCTGATCCATCTGCAGGCACAATTATTTTTTTATATTCCACCATAGTAAGACCTCCTCCGTCTTGTCACTGTGCTACTATGTAACTTGTCTATATCGCTATAATAGTATAATTCGACATAGACTTGAAAATTCCTTTTCTTTACTCTTATTTTCTCATAAAATTCTAATCTTCGCAAATGAAACTTGCGTCACGATGATATCTTGATGGTGTTCTTTGGCAATCTTGACGCACACTGAAAGCACAGCATAGACTCTAAATCGAAGAACAGGGCACAAAGCCATCCCTCTATTTCTGAGTTACTCGATAAAAGGAAGAACGTGGCACACCTCTCCACAAACTGATACTCCGTTAGGTTTGCTCCGAGGTATGCCACGTTCTTCTTGGATTAGCATAATTCTAATAAATACCAATATCATTTCATATACTAGAATCTATTTACCCATGCCCTGCTCTTCATCCATATACTAAATATAGATAATCAACATCGATACGTGCTTGCTGTGCTATATCGATTTTATCCTATCATTGCCAAAGAACTCCTACAAGAATATATCCTGCCACTGTGTTTCTACGGAAAGGTATGCTATGTTTACTCTGGAATATGCCTTATTCTCCTTATCATATATAATGTTAGAGCTCAAAAACTGCCATTACTATTGTCTCAAAATTTTTATGCAAATACATTTTATTTCATGTACATAAGATACATAAAATTTTGGTTCTATAGTTTATTCTATATATGCACTGTTACATTCCCCTTTTTTAAGTTTTACAAGAAGGATCGCAAAGGTGTATATTCTTATTTTAGTCGAATTAATGACAGTAAAATAGATCCGATGATTGGGGAGATGGATAATGCCATTAAGGCTGTTTGGTAATTGCCTGTGGCTGTTAATACTGTAGACAATATGATAGGCGCTGTGAGCGCTCCAACTTGGTTGAACAAGTTCACGAATCCTGCTGTGGTGCCTCTTAGTTCTGGTGGTGCCGCTTGGATGATGATAGCATTGGTTAATGGGCTATACATAAACGCTCCCATACCTAATAGGGGGGCTGTAATGTATAACATATCTGGATTGCTTGTATTGGCAAAGATCAGCAAAGCTGGGGAGAACAAAAACATAACGATGGCCGCTAAATAGTTTCTTGGTAAAGAAATTCTATCGGAAATGAATCCGATGGTCGGTTTGGCAACCACTGCTGCAATGCCATAGAGGCTCATGATTGCTCCCGCAAAGATAGGTGTCACATGTAATTGTTTCACTAAATACAAATTAGCCCAAGTAGTAACACCCCAAGTGGTACCTGTTGCAAAAAATCCCATCACTGCCAATAATAAAATGTTTCGATTCGTTCCTACAAACTTCAAACTCTGTGCTAACGACATGGACTGTTGTTCGGTTTCTTCTGGTTCTGCAGTTTGGTTCTTTCTGAAAGCTTGTACTTCTTTCACTGTAAACAAAGCTAAAAAGAATACTAGTAATGGCAATAAAGCGGTAATTAAAAATGCCATTTGTAGTGGACAGCCACAAATGGTGCATATCCGTTAACCACGGTAATGCCAAAAGATGTACAGCTCATGAAAATGCCAACAGCGGTACCACGTTGTTCTGCACTGAAATGTTCTCCAATGGCTTTCAAACAAGCAGATTGCACAGGACCTGATACAATACCTAATAAGAAGCGCAGCACTAAGCCATATTCATAACTTTGTACAGTACTCATAAGCCCCGTTACAATGGCCATAGCCACCAAGCTCCCCAAAATAGATTTACGATAGCCAAATCGATCCGCTAACAACCCACCTGGCAATACAGTCAATGCATAGCCAAAATAAAACGCCGTCAAATACGACGTTCCTTGCTGTGCTGTAAAGTGCAATGCTTCATTTACAATTGGCATCAATGATGACCATGATAAGCGCATGACAAAACTTAATAAAAAAGTTAACCACAACGTCAGCAGTATACCTGTTTGTGTAAGAGTAAAGCCTTTCTTCATGTAATACCTCCTATGGAATACTACAAATCTATTTATACAACTTAATCTGCATAAAATTATAACATATGTTACCTAGTTTCACACCAGTATTCTTTTACTCTACTTTGATTGATTTCATAGCATAATTCTATCATGACAATACAATAGTGCAGACTAATCATGTAACATTCTATTTTTCAGAATACCCGAACAAAAGCTCCTCTAAAGTAAGTGCCACAAATACATCATATTCTGATTGACAAAAGGTCTACTTCAATGATAGACTATATCTAGTTTTATATATGGAGAGGTGTCCGAGTGGTTTAAGGAGCTGGTCTTGAAAACCAGTGACTCCG
>CALGLI010000238.1 GCA_937930265.1 uncultured Veillonella sp.
GTATCTGGTATTATGAAAGTCATGTCGAAAATGGGTATCTCTACGGTACGCAGTTACCATGGGGCACAAATCTTCGAGGCCTTGGGATTGAATACAAACTTTATTAGTAAGTACTTCCCGAACACACCGACACGGATTGGCGGTATCGGCTTAGGTGGTGTAGCTCATGAAGCATTGGAACGATTCCAACGGGCTTTCAGAGAGGATGTGAAAGTCCTCGAACCAGGTGGTTGGTACGGACCTATGAAAGATGGCGAAGAACATTTATTTAACCCAGATACAATTAAGTTATTACAAAAATCCCTCATTGAAGGGGATTACAATACCTACAAAGAATACTCCAAAATGATTCGTGAAGATTATCACGTAACCTTGCGGAGCTTGATGGAATTGAACTTCCCTGTGGGTGGCGGTATTCCTGTGGAAGAAGTAGAACCAGTGGAAGACATTGTGAAACGCTTTAAAGCAGGCGCTATGAGTTATGGTGCCATCAGTAAAGAGGCGCACGAGGCTATCGCTATCGCTATGAACCGCTTAGGATCAACATCGAACTCTGGAGAAGGCGGCGAAGATACCAGTCGTTTCGTTCTTGATGCGAATGGAGACAATCGCAATAGTGAGGTAAAACAAATTGCTTCTGGTCGCTTTGGGGTGACGACGAATTACTTGGTTCATGCGAAAGAATTGCAAATCAAATGTGCCCAAGGTGCAAAACCAGGTGAGGGTGGTCAATTGCCGGGCAAAAAGGTATATCCAGAGATTGGTAAGGCCCGTCACTCCACACCAGGGGTAGAGCTAGTATCTCCGCCACCACATCATGATATTTACTCTATCGAAGATTTGGCAGAATTGATTTACGACTTGAAATGCGTCAATCCAAGTGCAGCGATTTCCGTGAAATTAACATCGGAAGCGGGGGTAGGTACCATTGCCGCAGGGGTAGCCAAAGCGAAAGCAGACAGCATCCTCATTTCTGGCTATGATGGTGGTACTGGCGCAGCAGGTCGTACATCTGTAAAACATGCAGGTGTGCCATGGGAATTGGGACTTTCAGAAACACATCAAACCTTGATGTTGAATCGTTTGCGTGACCGTGTACAGTTGGAAGTAGACAGTAAATTGATGACTGGCTATGATGTGGCTATCGCAGCCTTGTTAGGGGCAGAATTGTTCGGATTTGGTACTTTGCCATTAGTGGCAGTAGGCTGTCGCATGGCACGGGTGTGCCACATGAATACATGCCCGTACGGGGTGGCCACACAAGACGAGAAATTGCGTGCTAAATTCACTGGTAAACCAGAATACGTAGAAAACTTAATGAAGTTTATCGCCCAAGAATTGCGTGAAATCATGGCTCGTTTAGGTATCCGCAGTGTTCGTGAGTTAGTAGGTCGTATCGATTTAGTGCGCCAACGCTCACAAGATGATAATTTCAAATTGTCTCGTGTGGACTTGAAACGAATCTTGTTCAAACCATATACAGATGCGTCGGTAGGTCATTTACACAGTATCGACCAAGACCATGAATTGGAACGCACTTTGGATATGAAAAAATTACTTCGCATGTGTCGTCCTGCCTTGGATGATCAAAAACCAATTCGTGCTAAATTGGCTATCAGCAATGTGAATCGTGTAGTAGGTACCTTAGTAGGTGGCGAAGTGGTTCGTCGTTACGGCGAAGCAGGCTTGCCAGATAACACCATCAAGTTGAACTTTGTTGGTTCTGCTGGTCAAAGTTTTGGCGCTTTTATTCCGAATGGCATGACCCTAGAACTGGAAGGGGATGCCAATGATTACCTTGGCAAAGGCTTGTCCGGTGGTACTATCATTGCGTACCCACCAAAGGCGGCTACCTATGAGGCTCATGAAAATATCTTAATCGGTAACGTAGCATTCTACGGGGCTACGTCTGGTGCTGCCTATATCAACGGTGTGGCTGGGGAACGGTTCTGTGTTCGTAACAGCGGTATCACAGCTGTTGTAGAAGGTGTGGGCGACCATGGTTGCGAATACATGACAGGCGGCGAGGTCCTTGTTCTTGGCCGTGTGGGACGTAACTTTGGGGCTGGCATGTCTGGTGGCTATGCATATGTACTTGACTTAGATGGGCGGTACTGCAATACAGGACTTGTGGAACTTCGTAAACCTAGTGAAAGTGACCTAGTACGGATTCATGAGCTAATACAACAACATGTATTGCATACGAACTCTAAACAAGGTCGTCACATGTTAGAAAACTGGGTATTGTATAAAGATCGCTTTACGAAAATTGTGCCAACAGCCTACGAAGAAATGCAACAAAGTATCGCTCACTTCCAAGGTGAAGGCTTATCACTAGAAGAAGCACAATTGGCGGCATTTAAAGCGAAATATATGAGTGGCAAATAGAGGTTGGACCTTAGTCAAACTGAATAATAGACCTATATGTATGGAAAATATATTTTGAGGGGATTTTGTTGTTTCCCCGAAATATATGATAGAACTAGAAAAAAGTGATACATACAAGAGGCTGTTACAAAGTAGCCCATAAATAAAATAGAGGAAAGTTGAAAATATCAACTTTCCTCTATTTTTATATATTTAACAAGTAACAGGGTCTCGAAGGAGTTATTTCACTGGTGTACAATAAATGGGAAGAAATTTAATACCAACGTACTTAATTACATCCAATTGGCGAAACTTACTCCTCATGGCTTTTTAATTGCATACCTTCTAACAATGTTTTCTCCGATTCTTCCATATGGATGCGAGCGATTTGTCGAGCTCGTTCTACATCGCGGTCGGAAATTGCCTCCACAAGTTGACGATGTTCGTCCCAAGTTTTTGCAAGACGACCTGTTTGGCTCATGGATAAGGTACGGAAACGTAATGTTTGTTCTCGTAGGTTGTGGATCATCTCTACGAGGCGATCATTACGAGAGGCTTTGTAGAGAATTTCGTGGAATAGAATATCGGCCTGTACGACTTTGTCTAAATTATTTTCGTTCATGTAGTTGCCAATTTCTACCAGATGTTGTTCTAAGGCTTCTATTTCTTCGTTCGTAATACGTTCTGCAGCGAGTTCTGCAGCGAGCTCTTCCAAGATAGAGCGAAGTTCAAAGACTTCTGTTACATCTTTCAAACTCATATCCGCCACATAGGTACCACGGCGAGGGATCATAACGATGAGTCCTTCTTGCTCTAAAATACGAATGGCTTCTCGTATCGGCGTACGACTCACACCTAGCTCTTCTGCCAGAGGAATTTCCATCAGCCGTTCGCCTGGCGGTAAAATACCATCACGAATGGCTTGACGCAAGGCATCGCTAACAATTTCACGAAGCGGTTTGTATGCGTCTAAACGGATGGGTTGTAAACGTGGTGTATTCATCGTAGGGCCTCCTCATCATGTGTTTTCGTAATTAGTGAAAGCCAGCTATGACCAGCTTTTTTGATGTCTTCTTCTAATCGAATGGCATCCAGTGCTTTTTCCAATAGAACCACCATAGTAGGACCGCTACCAGTCATGATGGTAGGGAACCCACGGTCTAGGAAAAACTGCTTACATGCGGTAAGCTCTGGATGGACAGGGAACATTAATTCTTCAAAGGTATTGTCACTAGCTGTGAAAGCCTGACGAAAATCTTTGGCTTTCATAAGTGCAGTAACCGAATCCATCGTGTCTGAAGTAACACGAGACGTACCCGTGAATCTTCCGTAGGCTTCTGCCGTGGAAATGCTTACTTCTGGTTTTACAATCAGCAGCCATTGAGCGCTGCCAGTAGGTAAGGTTTCTAATAGTTCTCCTCGACCAGTGCCACGGACAGTACCGCCTTTCAGTAAGAAAGGTACGTCAGAACCGAGTTTAGAAGCCATGGTGAATAGTTCCTCAGTGGTTAAGCGCAGGTCCCAAAATTTGTTAAGGCCTAATAACATAGCCGCACCGTCGCCACTGCCACCGCCCATACCAGCACAAGGGGGAACTCGTTTTAACAAATGAATGGCAGCCCCTTGCGTACAGCCCGTATAGTCTCGGACCATACGAAGGGCTTTCATAGCAATATTGCTTTCTGTATAGGGAATTAATTGTGCCATATAATACGGCAGTTCAGGGGCATCGCCAGAGAACACCACAGAATGGTGGCGTGCGAAATAGAGGGAATCCCCTAGGAAAATAGATTGAAAAATGGTATCTATATCATGATACCCGTCATCACGTTTGCCCGTGATAGCAAGCCCCACGTTGATTTTACTAAAAGCTCGTTGTTCCATAGGATAGTTACCTCGCTACAGACATGGAAATTGTTTACATATACGTTTTATTATATCATAGATTACATAAAAAGTGCTTGAAAGGGAAAGGGAACTGTGGTATAGTATTGATTAATGAAAGGCTTAACTAACGATTAAATAAATTAATTTACTTAGTAAGCTATTTTCTGAAAAAATTCTAAAGGAAATCAAAAAGATCGT
>CALGLI010000239.1 GCA_937930265.1 uncultured Veillonella sp.
CGACGGTCAAAGTATGGATACGATCTAAGCGATAAATAGTGGGAAAATCCTGTAATTCCTTCGGAATTTTGCTTCGTTCTTCCCGGTCCATATAGGCAGTTAAGTAGAAATAATATTCCGAAAAACAGATACCCAATGGGGATAATTTCCGTGTTACCAATTCCTTGTTCGTACTCTTTTCGTAGGATACTGTTATATATCTCTGTTCTTGGATAGCTCTCGATAAGTCTTGCAACAATGGCAACACATTTTTCTTGTGCCGTAATTCTACATAATGGTGCAATTCATTGCGAATCAGGCTTTCTACTAGTTTTACTTCTTCATGAGGTAAAAATGTTTTCAACAGTTTATTCAATATACGCCCCATATCATCTCGTAATAGGGAACGACTATCTAACATCACTTTGGCAATGGCCACTAGTTCGTTGACAGATAAGCAAGCTGATTCGCCATGGCTGAGGACATAGCCTTTCCGCTTTTGATCATACACGATGAGCTGTTCATTTCCATAGAGAGTGCTTTCATCATGTAAATAGGCTCGTAAATCATCTATATCTCGTTGTACCGATCGTTCATTAATGCCGAACTCTTTTGCCAGCTCTGGTTTACACAGCACTTCCCCTTGCAATAGGCGACGTTGCATCGTCAAAATTCGCTGCGTCTTGTCTATCTTGTCCCCCATTTTATCGCTCCACAGTAGCAATAATTTTCACAATACGACCACATCCTGCTTCACGAGCTTTCACCTTATTCGCTGCCTCGCTACGGGAATGGGCACTTTCATAGGCAGTATGTACCGTCGTGCTATTAGGATAGTGAAATTTGACCATGTATCGTTTCATCTCTTTTGTCCTTTCTCTTATGAAAGTATTTACTCTCGAAATACCAATTACTTTTATTATAAAAAACTCTCTCAACTAAGGCAATAGCTTTTTATGTATACATAAAGCCACCGTCTCACCATGAAGTTTCATAGGCAAGATGGTGGCTTTCTCTGTCAGGGCTTACCTGCTATACATTATGAGATTTGTTCTACAATGGACTGACATTTTGCATCGACTAATGCTTTCACAGCCGTCACATACTCTTTCATCAGTAACTGTACCTGTTCTTTTACATACAGATTTAAATCGCTGAGTTCCACGGCACCGGCAAGGTCCCTCGACAGTTCTTGCGCCGCATCTCCCATATCACCATAGATATAACAAGTATCAAAACCAAGTAGGGATAAAAATCCTTTATCGCGTATCATATCGTGGACTTCAATATAGTCCATATATCGCTCTGGTTTATGATAGTACCCCTTTTCAAATTCTTGCACGATGGTGTTCACCCAATAAGCATTCGTATCCAAGCCGTTCAAGTTGTCCAACACCTCTTGTAAGGAAGGCACCACAAAGCATTG
>CALGLI010000240.1 GCA_937930265.1 uncultured Veillonella sp.
CCAGACTTAGCACTGGCCAAAATAGCATCAGATGCATCTAATCCAATAACATCTTCTATTTCACGTTTTACACGTTCAGGATCTGCACTTGGCAAATCAATTTTATTAATGACAGGAATAATTTCCAAATCATGCTCCAATGCTAAATAGACATTGGCCAAAGTTTGCGCCTCTACACCTTGTGCAGCATCCACCACCAACAGCGCCCCTTCGCAAGCTGCCAAGGAACGGGATACTTCATAGCTGAAGTCCACATGACCTGGTGTGTCGATTAAATTTAATGTGTATTCTTGTCCATCTTTTGCAGTATGCAATAAACGAACGGATTGGGCTTTAATCGTAATGCCCCGTTCCCGTTCTAGGTCCATGGAGTCTAAGACTTGGGCTTGCATTTCCCGTTTCGTCAAAGACCCAGTTTCTTCGATTAAACGATCCGCTAGCGTGGACTTACCATGGTCAATATGAGCAATGATACAGAAATTACGAATATGTGATGTACTCATGACTTCCCTTTCTAACAAACAATATCTATTACACCACCACCGAGAACACGACTTCCTTCGTAGAATACGACAGATTGCCCCGGTGTAATGGCGCGTTGTGGTTCCGTAAATTCAACTTTCATAGTACCGTCCTCTGTGAAAGTGACAGTACATGGTGATGGTTTCGCGGCATACCGAATCTTACCTTCCGCTTGCAATGATGTGGGCACAACTCCATCTAGGAAGTTATAGTTTTTACACAACATCGTGCGAGAGAATAAACTTTCATTAGGACCTACGATAACCTCATTCGTTTCGCCATCTAATTTCACAACATAGAGAGGGTATGCATAGGCAATGCCCAAGCCCTTACGTTGTCCAATTGTATAATTGTATAATCCATTATGCGTGCCTAACACCTCACCATTTTCATGGACAATACGCCCTGATTTAGGTTTTGATTTCGATGTTTTTTCGATGAACCCTTGGTAATTATGATTCGGCAAGAAACAGATATCTAAGCTATCTGGTTTATCCCAAACAGGCAATTCTTTTTCATGGGCCATTTCACGAGTTTTCGTTTTTGGTTGATTGCCCAATGGAAAGACTAAATGTTTCAAGATATCTTGGGTCAGTGTGTACAACACATAGCTTTGATCCTTTGTTGGATCGTCACCTTTATGTAATTCATACCGCTGTGCCGCCTCATTGTACATAACCTGCGCATAATGACCTGTCACCATGTGTGTAGCCCCTAAGGATAAGGCACGTTGTAATAACAAATCGAATTTAATATTGCGATTACAGAACACGCATGGGTTCGGTGTACGACCATTGGAATATTCTGTGATAAAATAATCTACCACGTTGTCTTTAAAAATGTCTTTCGCATCTACCACATGATGTTCAATACCAAGAAAATCGCACATCTTCTTCGCATCAATGACAGCTTGAGGAATCTCATCTTCCTCTGTGTCACTAACCCATAGACGCAAGGTAATACCAAATACTTTA
>CALGLI010000241.1 GCA_937930265.1 uncultured Veillonella sp.
AGTAACACGAACTTTCAACTCTTTATTAGCATCTTCGCCAGTACCATATACTTTTTCAATTTTACGGTATGGAGCTTCGATGAAACCAAATTCGTTAACTTTCGCGTAGTTGGACAAGGAGTTGATCAAACCGATATTTGGACCCTCCGGAGTTTCGATTGGACACATACGGCCATAGTGGGAGTGATGCACGTCACGAACTTCGAAGCCTGCACGCTCACGAGACAAACCACCAGGTCCTAGTGCGGATAGACGACGTTTATGTGTCAATTCGCCCAACGGGTTCGTTTGGTCCATGAACTGGGACAACTGAGAAGAGCCAAAAAATTCTTTGATCGCTGCCACAACTGGACGGATATTCAATAATGCTTGTGGTGTGATCACAGATAGGTCTTGAATTGTCATACGTTCTTTGACCACACGTTCCATACGAGTTAAACCGATACGGAATTGGTTTTGCAACAATTCCCCAACGCAGCGAAGACGACGGTTACCCAAATGGTCGATATCGTCAGTTTGTCCAATGTTTTCGATTAAGTTCATCATATAACTTACGTTGGCAATCATGTCTTCACGAGTCACAGTGCGATGGCTGAAAGGTAAATTACTGTTGTTACAAATAACTTTCACTACTGTACCTTCTGTATTCACTACGAAGAACTCAGGTACTACATCACCGCTGTATACGCCACTATTAGCTACCACCTCAAGAACTTCTTCGTTCACATAGGTATTCGCTTCTACGATGATTTCGCCATTTTCGTCTACAATTGGTTCTGCCAAAGTTTGACCGAACATGCGTTGACGCCAGCCTAATTTTTTATTTAATTTATAGCGACCTACGCGAGCTAAATCATAGCGACGAGGGTCAAAGAATAAGTTATCGAATAAGTTACGAGCACTTTCCACAGTTGGTGGTTCCCCTGGACGAAGTTTTTTGTAGATTTCTACTAAGGCTTCATCAGCGGATTGTGTGCTGTCTTTTTCTAATGTACGAAGTAAACGTTCATCATATTCTGGATGACCATTTTCATCTACTTGACCATTCCAGAATAATTCTAAAATGGATTCATTAGTTTCCCAGCCTAATGCACGTACTAGTACTGTAGCTGGCAATTTACGGTTACGGTCGATACGTACGGACACAATGTCGTTCGCATCTTTTTCTAACTCAATCCAAGCACCACGGTTCGGAATCACTGTGGAATCATACAAACGGTTACCCATAGTATCGATGCTACCACCGTAGTATACACCTGGGGAACGAACCAATTGGGATACGATAACACGTTCCGCACCATTGATGATGAACGTGCCTGTATCTGTCATCAATGGGAAGTCGCCCATGAATACTTCTTGTTCTTTAATATCTGGATTTTCTGGATCATTGTTAACGAGACGAACATTGACACGCAATGGTGCTGCATAGGTTGCATCACGGTTTTTGCATTCGTTAATGTCGTACTTCGGTTCTCCAAGGCTGAATCCCTCAAAGGAAAGAGCTAGCTTTCCCGAATTGTCTTTAATCGGAGAAATATCGTTAAAAATATCTTGTAAACCGCTCTCTAAAAACCACTCATAAGACTTGCGTTGCACGTCTAACAAATGTGGCATTTCGAGAACTTCGTTGATCTTAGCGTAGGTATATCGAGTACGCTTACCCACTTGCTCAGGTTTGAACATGTTCTTTTCACCCCTCATAAAAATTGGCTTACATATTCTATAACGGTATGACTGCAGACGATTCCAGGTCTCAGTTTTCCTGCTGACCAATGACAAAATAAGCAAGGCTCTTAATTTTTTCTTGTGAACCTTGCTTTCCTCATTTCAGCACAACCTTGGATATATTCCTTCATCAATTCAATGTTATAGTTACTTTTTTGCAATTAAATATTATAATCTCCTCTTATCTATTTGTCAAGTCTAAAAAAGGACTTGAATCACTAATGCATTACGCATCGGTATCCAAGTCCTTTTCCTTTACCATCTGTACGGCGCCCACTGGGCATATAGCATAACAATCGCCACAGTGAATGCACATGTCTTGATGGATAACATAGCGATCACCATTGCGCGTAATGGCCTGCGTTGGGCAATCCATGGCACAACCAGCACAACACACACAGGTGTCTTTAATATGAAAGTACATAGGCAAGCCTCCTAGTCTTAGTATACTACAAGGCTTGCTATTCGCCTATACAATTACCAAGTGCATTTCACACCTACATTACCAAATATATTTTATACCTGCGTTACCACGGTATCCTTGGTAATAAGAGCCACCTAAATTTCTTTCAAAGCGAACATCGCCATACACATACCAGCGATCACTCGTACGCCACTGTGCACCGATACCTAATTCACCGATAGTGCGACCATAATCACCTCTCAATGCATCTTGACCAATGTGCACTGTATAGGCATTGGTGAAAGTTTGCCAGATATTGGCTACGCCATACACTGTGCGATGTGCAACGCCTTGTCGATTGTAACTTTCACGGGATAAACGAACACCAATACGTCCTACCAACGTACCATGTCCCCCATGAGATACCGCTTTATCGGTGCCATGGATACCTTGTAATTTAAGATAGGAATACACTAATTGACCTTGTGGTTCTAAAATCGTGCGACCATGTTCGTTCTCGCGCAACACATGAGGTCGACCTGCTTCTACAGATCCAGCAAAGCCCCAACTAGATTGTGTTTCTTTACTATGACCTACCGCTTCATAGGCATTACGAAGGAAGCTCACTTGTCCAACCCAGTCTACGTATTGATCATGAGCGCCGTATTTCGTTCTTGTTAAACCGATGGATAGATTACGTACTGCACCTGTGCCAGTTTGTAAGTCTGTAGCCTGCTGCCCTTTGTCATCTGTATTAAAATTATCATAGAACTTCGCTTGACCATATTGGTATGCTACATAAGCACCATTAAAGCTTGTAGTACCATCTTCTTTTGTTTTCACATTCCAATCACGACCTAATTGAATGCCATTTGTATGTAATGTATAGCCAAATCGATGTCCATTATGATGTCCGTAATCTTTGATGACTTTCGCCCACATTGGATGTTGATCACCATCTTCATGATGGGCATACATGACACGGCTCATCGGATAGGATTCCATATGACGTTGTTCATGTAACACACGAGGGTTTTCACTACGACGTTCATGCAAAGTACGCAAAATTTGACCCATCATACGCGTGTTCACCTCTGGCATTTGCGTATACCCAGGAACACGTTTATCAAGCATCGGTGTTTTATTCAATCCTGTCAATGTCCAGTACCATTCATGTTTGTTATCTTTCACACGGTGCGCTAGTTTCAATTCACCTGCACCGGTTGTTTTCGCCACCCCTGTGAAAGCCCCTTCTTCTGTGCCAGCTTCTGTATCGGCACGAACTACCGGTACTGAATTTTTATTTAAATCTGCTGCAATGGATCCAATAGATCCATCGATTACTTCTTCTTTGCCATTGGCCGATACAGGTACAATCTTAGTTGTGCCAGTCGCCGTGCCTGTAATATGTAACAAGTCAGATTTGGAGTTCGTTCCTACATCATCACCTGGGGAATCCCATTTTGTGTTCATCTTCACCGTTCCATCGGTACCGATGTAATTCCCATTCAAGGTCAACACATCTTCATAGGATTTATTTACCGTGGTGATAATACCACCAGTATTATTAAAAGTAGATGCGGTAGTACCATCTTTTTGTACGGTAGTCACTGTATATTCTGCTTTAGATCCATCTGTCAGGTTAGTACCCGCATCAAGAATACCACCATTAGACAATGTCACTGTGGTAGCTGTAGCAGTTTGAGGTCCCGTCAAATCTTCCTTCTTCGCCAATCGCCAAGTAGCTCCTGTATCTACGGTCATATTCAAAGTAGACCATTTGTCGGCTTGAATTAAGCCTGTGACTAGAGCTTTATCTTTAATGGTAGCTGTTAACTCTGAAGTGGCACGTTTCGTTTCATCGGTGGCGGTTATATTTTCTGATTTGGCACGAATGAGCCATCCCTTTTTCGCTGCTGTGGCTTCGGATAATTCGCCGGAAAGAGTGAATTTGGCGTTTTTGACACTTTTTGCACCCCAGTCAAAACGGCTGGTTAATACACCTTCCATATGCTTTAGTCTAGCGCCCCACATTAAGTCCCCTTCCTTTTTGAACTCCGCATTTGTTAATACTAAATCATCTACTTCAGATGTAGTCGACAATTTTGTATTATGCAAGGTAACTGCATTATTAATATTCTCTTTTCCACGAGCTAATACCTCTTTAAACGTAAGGAAGTAGTTTACTACTCCTAGGTTTTTATAATCAAATGTATCAAATACAATAGCATTGGTACTCGATTTAATTTCCGATGCTTCTTTTGTGTTAGCCCCAGTAACAGTGAACTTTGATCCGTTATCAAATAGTCGTACCGCTCCAGAACCACGATATTCTTTTCTATCCCATTTCACTACACCATTCGTTCCTGTCGTATCTACGGTCAGTTTTCCATTCGCTACTACCTGCGCTCCGACTCCAGCATCACTATTCCCTGGTTTACCAATTTTAATGCCTGCAGAGTTAATCCCATTAGCCTTTACCGTAATCGAAGTATCACCATCAAATGTGGCTTTCGCATCATTTCCTGATACATACACACCAACTAGATAGTCTGCTACTTTAGCTGCACTTTTATCTTCTACGGTAACATTTACAGTACCTGTACTATGGAATTCAGGTTTTGCTCCATTGGAACGGTATAGACGAATCCCAGACATCTGATATCCCGTTTCAAACTTTCCTCCAGGAATAGGTACACCTGTATAATTACCTCTTTTTGTATCTTCTGTATTATTAACTACTATATTAGCGTTATTCACAGTAAACTTTGTGGTGGCGTCTTTGTCACCGCCATGCCAATTATAGCCAACAGCTACACCATAAGCAGCGTCACTATCGGGACTATGACCTGTATTAGCTTGTCGATTCGACTTCGTCACGGTTACGTTCAAATTTTTAATATCCGTAGTAGAGGTGCCACGCACAATCATGCCTTTTGGACGGTTGTTTACTGCTTTACCATCAGGGGTAACGGTAATATTCAGATTCTCTGCTGTCAAGTTAGCCTCTGTGATAGTCATACCTAAGCTTTCATCTGCACCATTTTCCATGGTAACAGACAAATTTTCTGTACCCGTAATGGTCAGAGTCGCTCCACCCGAAACACCTACTCCAGAGTTAGTATACGTATCTGTTCCACCTACTTCTGTTGCCGTTGTGGTATAAGACTGCTGCAACGCACCATAGGACACACTCGTTGTCAGCGCATAGGCCGTTAACATAGCGGCCACACTCATCACACACTTTCTTTTCATTCTTACTGCTCCTTAACACACAATGTACGCACATTAAATGGTGCACAACCACCATCTTGAATACCTCCATTCTACCCCCCCCGATTCCATTTGTCAAGGACAATAGTCCTTATTTGTGCTCTCAAAAAACACTTTGTAGATTAGAGACCCTCTTGATACTACAAACACAAAAGAGGAATGCCTCATACACTATCAGCATTCCTCTATCTATTGTATTCTTCTACGTTATACTAGCATATATGTTATTCTTCCACGATACATTGGCACATCTTCATGGTCAATAGTGCCGCTTCATGGGATTCTTGGGTCACCCCTGCACAACATCTAGCATCTACATGCAAAGGTATTTCAGGTAAGCCCACTTTCATTAGCAGCGCATTCGATACGACGCAAATGTCCGTGCATAGCCCCACCATGGTAATGGTTTCAATGGCTTCCTCTTCGTGCATGGCTTTCAGATGCGCCACTAAATCAAAGGACCCAAAGTTAGGTTTATCTAGTACATCCACCCGTTGACCTCGTTCACGAGCTACTTCTAACAGGTCATCGACAATTTCCCAACCTTTGGTGCCACGGGTACAATGTTCCACTGGCAAATGTTTCCCCTCTTGGCTTTCAAGATAACCGCCATCGTGGGTATCACGAGTAAACACAATGAGACCAGTAAAATTGCGAATTTTTTCACGTACCGCCGGTATAATGGCCTGTGCCTGCGGTGAACCTAATGTTCCATCAATAAAATCATGTTGCATGTCTATCACAATCAATACGTTCATAGGGCATCTCCTTTGTTAGAAAGTAGGCAAGGAAATGATACATTCCCTTGCCTAAATTGATAGTACTTGAACCTTTGACTACTTATGCTATTGTCATTATCCTTTGACTACGTCAGCGCAACGAGCACATAATGTTGGATGATCCCCATCTTGACCAACTGTGTCGCGATGAATCCAGCAACGTTCGCATTTTTCTAACTCAGATGGAGTTACCACGATGGATAAGGCTCCGTCTTCTACTGTCACTGCATTGGCTGGTGCATTGTCACGGCCTTCCACTACATGCGCTTCAGACACAATCAACAAGCTAGCTAAGGAAGCGCCGAATCCAGTCAATGCTTGGTACGCGTCGCCATCTGCATAGACAGTGATGGATGCATCCAAGGAGTGACCGATCGCTTTATCACGGCGAGCCCCTTCTAAGGCTTTTGTCATTTCGCTACGAAGATCTAGCATCGTCGCCCAACGAGCGGACAATTCTGCATCCACGTGTTCTGCATGACCTTGTGGCCAATCTGCTAACATCACGCTTTCTTCCATGCCCTCTTCTTTTGGCATGTATTGCCATACTTCTTCGGCTGTGAAAGAAAGAACTGGGGACACCATTTTAACTAATGTTGTCAAGATTTCATAGATGGCAGTTTGTGCACTACGACGAGCTAGGTTGTTTTCTTTCTCTGCGTACATAGTATCTTTCAACACGTCTAAGTAGAAGGAAGATAAATCTACGGTACAGAAGTTATGAATTGTGTGATACAAGATGTGGAATTCATAGTTTTCGTAAGCATTTGTTACTTTTTGACGAACTTCTTCTAAACGATACAATGCCCAACGATCTAATTCTGTTAACTCTTTATAAGCTACTTTATCTGTGTTAGGGTTAAAGTTATCTAAATTACCCAACAAGAAACGGAATGTGTTACGGATTTTACGATATACTTCCGCCAATTGTTTTACGATATCTTTGGACAAACGCACGTCTGCTTGGTAATCTGCAGAGGATACCCATAAGCGCATTACGTCAGCACCGTGTACATCGATGATGTCGGAAGGAGCCACAGTATTGCCTACAGATTTAGACATTTTACGGCCTTCCCCGTCCACTACGAAACCGTGAGTCAATACGGCATTGTATGGTGCATGACCACGTGTAGCGATACCTGTTAACAAGGAAGAGTTAAACCAACCACGATGTTGGTCGGAACCTTCTAAGTACATAGCACAAGGTACATCCATTTCATTTTGTTCCAATACGCCAGACCAAGAGCTACCGCTGTCGAACCATACGTCCATAATGTCTGTTTCTTTGTGGAAAGCATCATGTCCGCAAGATGGACATGTGAATCCTGCTGGCAATAATTCTTTCGCTTCATGAGCCCACCAAGCGTTGGAGCCTTCTTTGGCAAACCATTCTTGTAAAGAAGAGATGGTATCATCATTGATGATGTGCTCTCCGCAATGGTCGCAATAGTAGATAGGAATTGGCACACCCCACGCACGTTGACGAGAGATAACCCAGTCCCCACGGTCTGCAATCATATTATAAATACGGTCATGACCCCATTTAGGAATCCATTGTACTTGTTCGTCGATGGCTTTCAATGCTTCTTGACGGTAGCCATCCACGGAAGAGAACCATTGTTCTGTAGCACGATAGATAACAGGGTTTTTACAACGCCAACAATGGGCATATTGGTGACGGATATTGCCTTTTTGTACCAACGCACCGTTATGAGCCAAGATTTTGATCACTGGCACTTCTGCATCATGGATTTCAACACCTGCTAGTGGTTGTTCTGTATCACCATAACGAGGTTCGTCTACTTTGGCAATGTAACGACCAGTAGCATCTACTAAGGATAAGATGTCGAAATCGATTTTACCTGCATCTTTGTAAGCTTTTACTACATTAAAGTCATCTTCACCATGAGCAGGAGCCGTATGTACACAACCTGTACCAGCGTCTAATGTAACGTGAGAACCCAACAAGATAGGGGCATTACGATCTGCAAATGGATGTTTAAAGTTCGCCAACTCTAATTCGCTACCTTTGAATGTGTTCAACACTTCATAGGATTCTACGCCCATTTCTTTGGTAGCTGTTTCGATTAATCCGTTTGCTAATAACCATGCTTCATCACCGATTTTTACCCAAGAGTAATCTAATTCTGGATTCACATAAATCGCTTGGTTAGCAGGCATTGTCCAAGGAGTAGTTGTCCAGATAACGGAGAACAATTTGCTAGTGTCAACACCTGCTGGCAATGTGCTGTCAGCACCGTTTACATAAGCAAATTTAACATAGATGGAGAAAGATTTTTTCTCAGCATATTCGATTTCCGCTTCTGCCAAGGCAGTTTCACAATGGGTACACCAGTATACAGTTTTCAAACCTTTATAGATGTACCCACGTTTCGCCATTTCACCGAACACGCCGATTTGTTTCACTTCAAACTCAGGGCGCAATGTCAAATATGGACGGTCCCATTCACCAAGCACACCAAAACGGATGAAATCTTTCTTTTGTTCTTCTACACAATTCAATGCGTATTCACGGCATTGATTGCGAAGATCCAATGGACTCATTTCATGACGATTCAAACCAGTGTTTTTAATAACCGCATGTTCGATAGGAAGACCATGTGTATCCCAACCAGGAATGTATGGTGTGTAATGACCTTGCATTGTTTTGTATTTCATTACAATGTCTTTCAATGTTTTATTCAAAGCATGACCGATATGTAATTTACCATTTGCATACGGAGGGCCATCATGTAAGATAAAAGATTTTTTACCTTTATTTTTAGCTAAGCGTTTTTCATAAATTTTATTATCTTCCCAAAATTTGATAAATTCTGGTTCGCGCTTTGGCAAATTGCCACGCATAGGAAATTCTGTTTCAGGCAAGTGCAACGTCTTACCATAATCTACTTCATTAGACATTGTATTTCTCCTCTCAATAAAAAAAGCCCCCGCTCCCCGAAGGGACGAATGCAAATCCGTGGTACCACCCTACTGATGATTCTTGTGAAAGTTACCCCCAACGAATCATCGCTCAAACATATAACGGTGTCCACCGATGTGAGTACCCCCAGTATGGGCTCCCCAACATATACTCAAAAGTGATCCGCCATACATTCACCCATGAGGCTTTCACCATCCCTCACTCGCTCGGAGCTACCTTGCATGACCGTCTTTATCAACGTATTAACATATATCGTTGTCAATTACAGGTACAATTATATACTATCTGTGGGGCAGTTGCAATAGGGGCAAACACATTCGACGGTGTCAATATGAACGACATATGATATTGTCATAGTGTAAACATAGTTAGTATAAAATGTTTGTAAGAAGATAGACATGGTTTGATATAATAGATATATCCACTATTTAGTAAGTGCAGAAAAAGGAGTTACAATGAAGGTAAGTAAAACAGTATTAGTATTAACAGCTATTATAGGGTTGACTTGGTTAGGAACATTTGCAATGGATGGTGTAGCCTCTGAAGAAGTTAGCGGTATTTCTGCGGAAGAAAGTGAATATAGTAGTGTCTCTTATAGGCCGGAAGAAGTACCTCAATATGGAATGTTCGTCATAGAAAATGCCGTAGAACTTGCGTATCCTAATGAATCGATCTATATGAATTATGTTCCTATGATTCGTTGGGACCTAGGAGGACCAGATCCTCTAGATAGAGTCACCATTTATGACGGAGGCGACTATTATAAATATGTCACCTTTGGATTAACTGAACTTTATGATAAAAAAAGTGAAGATAAAACAACAAGTGGTTTTGGTATGGAATTTACCTTTAAGTTAAAGAAAGATGCCTATGAGGATGAAGAAAAGGAACTCAAAAATGTGGTTGGTATCTTACAGACTCTTGCGAGAAGCACCAAAGAGGATGGAGAAATTTTTAAACCTTATGAATACATTTATACAGGACAAACTGTTGGCATGGACATAGAGCATAAATCTAACATTGTTGGTTTTATTACAATTCCTGATCCAGAATTAAGAGTTGTACATAACTTTTATGGAAGTGTAGATTTTATTGCATTTATTGGTGTAACGGAACAAGAATTACAAGCAGTTATGAAAAAAGAACTTACTGTAAAAGAGTTGTACGAAAAACTTGGCAGTGATGTGACAAGTTATACTAGAAAGTCTGTGATATAGTATGGAACTTTGGAAACGCACATTATACGTTTGTTTATTTGGTGCCTTCATGGCATCCGTGGGGCTTAGTCAAGCAGCCCCTCTCATTCCGTTATATTTACAAGACCTGGGCGTCCACGATCAGGGGGACCTTGCCAATTGGTCTGGCCTCGCTATGGGCATGACCTACCTCATGGTGGCACTCTTCGCACCCTTTTGGGGCAAGCTCGCGGACCGCAAAGGACGCAAACTCATTCTACTGCGAGCTAGTCTTGGTATGGCTATTACAAACGCTCTTCTCGGGTTCGCTCAAGCCCCAGAACACATTGTTATCATACGTATCTTAAATGGCATGATCTCTGGATTTTTCTCTGGCTCTATCACGCTCGTAGCTACACAAACGCCACAAACACAAACAGGTTGGGCTCTTGGGCTCCTGTCTGCTGCCAACCTCGGTGGCTCCCTCTTAGGCCCCATGATCGGCGGTTACATCGGTGGCCTCTTTGGCATTCGCTACGCCTTCTTCATCGTGTCTGCCTTACTGGGGACGGCCTTCTTGTCCACCTTATTCTTTGTGAAAGAAGAATTTACACCGCAACCAAAAGGGGCCTCCCAATCCTTAGCCACTTTGAAAGCATCCATTCCTGATTGGAAAGGGTTGATCTATATCTCTGTAGGTTCTTTTATCTTTGCTTTCACCACCATGGCAACGGCACCGATCCTATCTGTATTCGTGCAACAAATCGTAGGGCAAGGGGCGGAGCACATTGCCCTCTTGGCAGGTTTAGCATTTACCGTCACAGGACTTGCCCAAATGGTGGCTAGCTCTGTCCTCGGTAAATACATCGACAAACTAGGACCACGGTTCATCCTATGGACTAGTTTCATCTACGTCGGTCTCGTGACCATACCACAAGCCTTCGTGACCGACATCTATACCTTGTGTATCTTGCGATTCCTTCTTGGCATCGGCTTAGGTGGATTATTACCAGGTATTAATACTTTCATCTCGAGCATTACCCCAAAAGCATTTGCAGGGCAAGTCTTCGCCTATAACCAATCTACCTTGTTTATGGGCTACTTCATCGGATCCCTTGGAGGCTCCTTTATTGCATCCCAATGGGGATTCGGGGCAATGTTTATCACCACCGGGGCGATCATTGCACTGACAGGGGTGTTTTTGAAAGTCACATTAGGCAAAACAGATGCATCCTCTCAAGCTTAATATAATCCTATTGAAGTAAAGAAGTAGCTGAACTAAAAGCTATATTAGGATTACCACCTACTACAAAAAATAAATAGAATATAAAAACAGAGGTCTTATCACAAAGGCCTCTGTTTTTTATCGTATCATATTAAAATATTTTGCATGTAAAAGCACTCTACTACATGGTTAATATAAATTACACTATAGTAATACTTCACATATATGAATCAGTATCTACTATACTGATAATAACAATGTAAAACTATAATGTATTAACTCCTGTCTCCAACGGGAATCCCTCATAGGTCACCCAATCGCTAGAACTGCCTACGTACATAGCAGGTTCCACGCCCACTTCTGCCAAAGCAATCATCAAGTTTGCCGCTGTCACGCCAGATCCACAATAGGTGACGATAGGTTTTTCCATCTTAGCTAAGTCACCGTAGGCTTGTTCTAATTCTAACACTAGACGAACAGGTGTAAAGCCCCATTCATAGAAATGATTAATCGCCCCTGGGATATGGCCTGTCATGCCATCCATCGTATCTACCACAGATCCATCATACCGCTGTGGTGCTCGTGCATCAATAATAACATGACTGCCAGTTTGACTAGCTTGTAAGACTTCATCACGATGCATTAATAAATGGTCTTGTAAAGTATACTCCAATGGCTTTGGAGTTGCCACGGTTAGTGTCTCCTCTTGGGTCAACGGATATCCTTCACGGTACCAGCGTTCAATGCCACCGGCTAGGACTTTCACATTGGTGAAGCCCATGTACAACAATAAAAACCGCAAACGACCGGCAAAGGAAATCCACGCATCGTACACCACGATGTGAGAATCCATGGTTACACCGCATTCACTCAACCGTTGTGCTAAGACTGACATATCTGGCAAGGGATGACGGCCACCGTGCACACCCAATGGTCCGCTCATGTGCGCATCCATATCGATGGCAAAGGATCCCGGAATGTGGGACGCTGCATAGGCATCAAAGCCACGTGCATCTAACACAACAACTGTATCTAATTGTTCTTGTAATTCTTTCGGAGAGATTAAAACACTCATCATTACACCTCCTATATATAAACTAGTATGCCTATGTTACATCTATATCGTATCTAGTATACGCAAAAATATACCTTCCCAGGATATCTATTGCCATCCCTCCAAGATATCGTATAGAACCTTAACGATTCATGTAGAAACTATTTCTATCCCCTATGGTTCTGTTACATAAACTAGAAACTATTAACATACCTATACAACCTATAAAGAAAGCCATACACTCTCTACAATCTAGTGTAACATAGATTAGTTTCGATGTGTATGGCATTTCTATTCATACATGTATGCTATTAGTATTTATCGGTTCCTATTACTCTTCATCAAAAGGTCAATCCTCGCATTACCCCTTAATCGCTTGAAACGCTTCTTTTGCAATTTGCAATGTGTATGCCAAATCTTGTTCGCTATGGCAAGTGGATAAGAAGTTACTTTCATATTGGCTCGCGGCGTAATAGATGCCACGTTCCAAGTTATAGTGGAAGAATGTTTTGAATGCTTCCATATTGCAGGCGCTAGCGTCATCGAAATTGTGAACTGGGTTGTCTGTGAAGAACAGGGTAAACATAGATCCTACACGTTGTACTACCACAGGTACACCTACTTCTTTTGCCGCTGCTTCTAAGCCTTGGCAAAGCAGTTCTGTAGATTCTTCTACTTGACGGAAGGCGGTTGGATTTTTTTGCAACATTGTCAATGTGGCAAGACCTGCTGCCATAGCTACTGGATTACCACTCAAGGTGCCGGCTTGGTACACAGGACCGGATGGAGCGATGGCAGACATGATTTCTTTCTTGCCACCAAACACCGCCATCGGCAAACCACCGCCTACGATTTTACCTAAGCATGTCAAATCTGGAATGACATTGTAATATTTTTGGGATCCCCCAGAACTGGAACGGAAACCACACATCACTTCATCAAAGATAAGGACAGCACCGTGCTCTTTAGTCACTTCACGCAAAGTTTCCAAGAATCCTTCTACAGGAGGCACGCATCCCATATTACCTGCTACTGGTTCTACAATGATGGCTGCAATGCTCTCACCATAATCGGCGAACAATTGACGAACCGCATCAGAATCATTGTATGGCAATGTAATCGTATCCCCTGCCACACCAGTTGGCACGCCCGGACTATCTGGCACACCAAAGGTGGCTAAGCCAGAACCAGCTTTCACCAATAAACTATCGCTATGACCATGGTAACAGCCGATGAATTTCACAATTTTGTCACGACCTGTGTAGCCACGCGCCAAACGCAAGGCACTCATAGTCGATTCTGTGCCGGAGTTCACCATGCGCACCATTTCCATGGACGGATAGAAAGCTTGGATTTTCTTCGCCACTTCTGTTTCAAGCAGTGTTGGCGCTCCATAACTAGTACCACGAGGGATGGCTTCCAAAATGGAAGCTACGATTTCAGGGTTCGCATGGCCTAGAATCATGGGACCCCAAGACAACACGTAATCGATGTACTCATTGCCATCGATATCGTAAATACGAGATCCGCTGGCAGAACTAATGAAAGGAGGATTGCCCCCCACACTGCGGTAGGAGCGAACAGGACTGTTCACACCGCCCGGCATATATGTACGAGCCTCTGTGAAGGCTTGTTTTGATTTTTCTAAACTAAACATAATGGCTCCTATATTCCCACTCTATTTTTCTTGTAGCCAACGTGCCACTTCCAAGGCATGATACGTAATAATCATCTTCGCTCCAGCACGTTTCATGGATAGCAATGTTTCTAAGGTAATGCGTTTTTCGTCCACAAGACCTGCAGCCGCTGCCATTTTAATCATGGCATACTCACCGCTCACATTGTACACTGCTAGTGGGCAATCGAAGTTATCTCGCACTTCACGAACGATATCCAAATAGGATAGAGCCGGCTTAATCATGATGATGTCCGCCCCTTCGATGATATCTTGCTCCACTTCACGCAAGGCCTCTAAACGGTTCGCCTCGTCCATTTGGTATCCTTTACGGTCTCCAAATCCCGGTGCAGAATGGACTGCATCACGGAATGGTCCATAATAGGCGGATGCATATTTCGCAGCATAACTCATGATGGATACATGACTGAATCCCTCTGCATCTAAAGCTTCACGAATCGCAGCGATACGTCCGTCCATCATATCCGATGGCGCCACCATGTGAGCACCGGCTTTCGCATGGCTCACTGCCACATTACACAACAATGGCAAGGTAGCATCATTGATCACTTCATGATGTTCCACATGACCACAATGGCCGGTGGATGTGTATTGGCATAAGCATACATCAGAGATAACAATCAAGTCTGGCACTTCTTTGCGGATAGCCATAATCGCTTGTTGCACCGGTTGCTCCATATCCCATGCCGAAGAACCATCTTCATCTTTGTAGCTAGGAATACCGAAAATTTCAACGCCCTTGATGCCTAGGTCATAGGCCTCTTTTGCCAATTTTACAGCTTCGTCCACGGACACATGGTATTGCCCTGGCAAAGAAGAAATTTCTTCTTTCACAGCTGTGCCTGGCACGATAAATATAGGGTAGATTAAATCGTCTACTTGTAATGTTGTTTCACGAACCAACGCGCGCATGGCTGGGTTGATGCGCAATCGTCTTGGTCGATTTCGTAATTCCATATTGTGCCTCTTTCTATTTGCAATCGTTCAAGATTAAATCCACCATCGCAGGGATTGTGAAAGTTTCCCCAATTAAATCTGGTTGAACCCCTTCTTCTACGCAGGTAGCACCTGTAATCGGTCCAATGCAAACGACCTTCGTATTGCCTAACAAGCTCACCGCATCAGCGCCAAGTATATCTTTTGTATTCGTCACCGTAGAAGAACTTGTGAACGTAATGTAATCGACTTCGCCTGCACGTAAGGCTTCTTCTAAATATTCTTTATGGGACGTATCTTGTACCGTTTCATACAAACGCAATACCGTTACGTCGCATCCCGCCTGTGAAAGTCCTTTGTAAATCACATCGCGCGCCACTTTTGGTTGTACCAATACAAAGCGTAAATCACTTAACGTTCGCTCTGGCCATACACGATCTTGTTCAGCAGTTATGGTTTCTACCACAGATTCGGCTTGGTAATTCGGTGGCACGATGTCCGCACGAATGCCTCGGTCTAATAAGGATTTTGCTGTGGCACTGCCGATGGCACATACTTTCATAGATCCTAAGGCACGGCTGTCGAGTCCACGGTCTAGTAAGCCATCAAAGAAGAACCGCACTCCTTCAGCAGAAGTGAAAATCAGTCCATCGTAAGAAGATAAACTATCGTATGCCACATCCATTTCCTCTGTACGAGGTAATGCCTGCGTTTTGATGGCAGATGCTTCGATGACATGGGCACCTAATTCTAGTAAACGCTCTGACAAAGCACTCGCTTTACTACGAGCTCGTGTGACCACGATGGTTTTACCAAATAATGGTTTATTATCGAACCAACGCAATCGCTCCCGCAAAGATACTACTTCCCCAACAATAACGATGGCTGGCGCTTTCAATTGTGCTTTCTCTACATCTTCTACTACATGTTCCAATGTAGATACCACCGTTTCTTGGATTGGTTTTGTGCCCCAACGGATGACCGCCACTGGCGTTTCCTTTGGACGACCGTATTTGATTAAATTATTAGCAATGCTTGGCAAATTGGAGATACCCATCACAAAAGAAATGGTATCTACAGATTTGGCTAAGCCTTCCCAGTTCATTCCAGACTCTGGTTTTGTAGGATCTTCGTGACCAGTAACGATAGCAAAGGAAGTAGCCATAGCACGCTGTGTAACAGGAATCCCTGCATAGGCTGGTGCCGAAATACCAGAAGTAATACCTGGTACAAATTCAAATGGCACGCCCGCTTCTACCAAAGCCAACGCTTCTTCACCACCACGACCAAATACTAATGGGTCCCCACCTTTTAGACGAGCCACTACTTTACCCTCTAGCCCGCATTTCACGAGAAGTTCGTTGATTTCCCATTGGTGCATGGTGTGATTATTACTTTTCTTACCAGCATAAATAATCTCTGCTTTTTCTTTTGCATAGGACAAGAAATGCGCATCTGCTAAATAGTCATATACGATAACATCTGCTTTTTCAATACATTCCTTCCCTTTCAGAGTGATTAATTTATGATCGCCCGGTCCGGCACCAATTAAATATACAATGCCTGTCATTTCAATACTCCTCTTTCTACTAAATCGTCTATGATGACTTTGCCCCCTTCTTCATAGAGAGCTTTCGCCAAATTACGACCTAACATATCTGCTTTTTCTTTCGGTCCCGACAATTCCCCTTCAAAGCAATTTTTTCCATCCAAAGAGGCAATGATTGCTTTCAGCGTTAATTGTCCTTTATAAATCGTCCCATGCACGCCCATCGGCACTTGGCAACCGCCCTCTAATTGGCGAAGGAAACTGCGTTCCCCACGGGTCGCCCACATGGTGTTTTCATCGTGTAGTACCTCTAACATCGCTAGCATGTCCGCATCATCCTTGCGACACTCGATGCCGAGCGCCCCTTGCCCTACAGCAGGGATGATTTCATCACTCGTAAAAGTCTGAGTAATAACAGATTCCAAGCCCAATCGTTTTAAACCTGCCTCAGCTAGTACGATAGCATCGAAGTTTTCTGTTTCTAATTTGTTCAAACGTGTTTGCACATTCCCACGAAGGACAGAGATTTTCAAATCTGGACGGCGATTCAACAATTGTGCTTGACGACGCAAGCTACTCGTACCCACCTTAGCTCCCTGTGGTAATTGATCCAATGTTTTGTACTTTGGAGATACTAAGGCATCGCAAGGTGTTTCTCGTTCTGTGATGGCCCCTAGCACTAAATCCTCGGGCAATTCCGTAGGCATATCTTTCAAGCTGTGCACTGCTAAATCGATGCTACCATCCCGCATCGATGCCTCTAGTTCTTCCGTAAATAATCCTTTCCCACCGATTTCAGCCAATGGTTTTTCTAAAATACGATCACCTTTTGTACTGTGATGTACTAACTCTATCTTGCACTGTGGGTAATGTTTGCGCAACGTATTCGCTACATGATTAGCTTGCCATAAAGCAAGGGCACTACTACGGGTGCCTATACGAATTGTGTCTCTCATAGTGTGTCATCCTCCACTTCCAAAGCAAACATATCTTGGAATAATTTCCAATAATCTCGCTCTTTTTCTTTGCCTGCTACTTCACCAAAATGAATCATTGGGTCACGCAACAATTTACGCACCAACATGCGAGACATATTGCTAATAATCTTCCTCTCCTGCTCTGTGGCATTCGGCAATTTCGCCATAGCACGGTGCACTTCCCGTTTTCGAATAGCTTCTGCTTTTTCGCTGAGCAAGACCATAATAGGACGAACCGATAAATATCGTAATTTCTCTTCGATTTCTTGTAGCGCTTCTTCAAGGATTGGTTCTGCTTTGCGCGCTTCCTCTTCCCGTTGGTGCTTATTCGCTTCCACTACACTTTCCAAAGCATCAATGTTAAATAAGTACACCCCTGGAATGTCGGACACATCTGGATTGATATCACGAGGTACGGCAATGTCG
Source organism: uncultured Veillonella sp. (assembly GCA_937930265.1). Taxonomy (GTDB): domain Bacteria; phylum Bacillota; class Negativicutes; order Veillonellales; family Veillonellaceae; genus F0422. The sequence goes on from CALGLI010000241.1 coordinate 18,163, forward strand.
ATCATGACGATCGGTTTACCCTCTCGGCTATCCATGATTTCTTCCGCTTCTTCTCGCTCGATTACGTAATGCGGTGCACCCGTGGATGTGATGATAATATCTGCGGTTTTAGCTTCCTCTACAAAATGGTCAAAGGCCACCGCTTTACCATTAAATTGCGTTGCCAATTCTTCTGCTGTTGAAAGCGTACGGTTGGACACAAAAATACTCTTTACCCCTTTAGCTTGTAAATGACGAGCTGTGAGCTCACTCATTTGACCGGCCCCCAGGATAAGCACCTTCGCATCAGCCATGGGGATATCTAAGCTATCTTCCGCTAAATTTACCGCTGTATAGCTGACGGATACAGGTGTATTTGCAATACCTGTCATAGTCCGTACTCGCTTGCCCACAGCGATGGCTTTTTGGAAAATAATATTAAATACCGACGCCGTTAATCCCTTGCTATAGGAAGAAATATAAGCCATCTTTAATTGACTCAAAATTTGACCTTCCCCTAACACAAGAGAGTCCAAACTCGATGCCACTCTAAATAAATGTGACATACAAGCAGTTCCCTCATAGAGGAAGAACCATTTCTCATCTACGTCTACACTGTCTTCACCTTTCAGATGAAGTAATAAACGTATCATATATTCTTTTACATTCTCTACATCATCAAGGACGACATAGAGTTCAGTGCGGTTGCACGTCGATAAGAGGACACATTCCTCTACTTCTTCATGGGCGTAGATATGATCCATAGCGTGGTCTAGTGCTTCTTTGGAAAATGAAAATTTTTCACGCACTTCCACCGGAGCACTTCTATGATTCAGCCCTAATACGACTAATTGCATGTATAATATTCTCCTTCACCGAGTCTCCTTGACCCTCTAATACTTTTATAAACTCCGATTCTCCTAAATTTGTACGCCAGAACTGTTCTCGCTCCTTTGGCGTTTGTAGTAACTGTTGTAATTCCTGTCTCCATAGACGAATCTGAGGTAGCCACTCAGCTAATACAGCATATCTTTTTTCTATATCTTGGCGGAGTAAACGACTCACTCGTGGGCTCACTTGATTTGTAAAAATAGAAATTTCTAAATCACCCATCGTTGTAGCACTGCCAAATATCCAGTTGGAATCATCTTTCACATCGGCGCGATTAATGAAAGCCTGTACCCCTTGGGCATCTTCCATGACCTGTGCATTGACAATAGGGTTATCCGTAGCAATGATAACAAATTGTTGACCTACCATATATTCTGACCGGTAGGATCCCTCGATCCATTGCAACTGGTCTTGTGCATGATAGGTAGCAATGTCCGGTAGTACCGCAGGGCTTACCACTAGAATCTGAGCCTCTTCCTGTATTAACTTTTGAATACGCCGTAAAGCCACTTCGCCTCCGCCCACAACGAGGCAAGGTCTACCTGTCAGTGAAAGTCCAACTGTGATCATGCTACTATCCTTATATGTCTCTACAATGGCAAAAACGGCTTGAATACTCAAGCCGAAATTCACCTTATGCTTCTGTTTCAGTCTGTACAGGTGTGATTTCCTGTAAAGCAATACCATCTAATAATTGTAGTTGCGCTGTTAAAATTGATTCTACTTTTGCACGGAATACGGCCATTTCATTGGCAATGGTAGCATATTTAGCTTCTGCTTCTCGCAACGCACGATTAGCATCTTCTAAGATTAATTTACGTTGTTGCTCCGCATTTTGTAGAATCAAATCCGCTTCTTTGCGAGCTGCTTCTTTTACGTTTTCACCGGTTTCTTGAGCCAGTACCAATGTATTGCGCATCGTTTCTTCCGTTGATTCATATTGATTCAAACGTTTTTCCATTTGCTCTACTTTATCAGTCATTTCGCGATTTTCGCGATACAAGATTTCATAGGCTTGTACCACTTCATTCAAGAACTCGTTTACTTCATCGCAGTCAAAGCCACGAATGCTTTTTCCAAACTCCTTATTATGAATATCCATTGGTGTTAACATAGGATCAGCCTCCTTACATAAATCGTTTTAGATGTACTCCAATACGCCCTTTTTTAGACGTTCCAGTAATACTTTCTATTTGCATACGACCTCTGCCACGAAGAGAGATAACATCTCCTTCTTTCACTTCTTGCGCTGGTCCTTTCGCAGGTTGCCAATTCACTTGTACCAATCCTGCTTTTATCGCTTCTACTACTTTTGTACGAGATGTACTAAAACCAGAAGAGGCGATAGAATCCAATCGCATAGATGCCACTGTGGTCCGCACTTCTTTTATTTTTTCTTCTTTCGGTTGTAATTCACTCAATTCCATCCGAGATACTGTCACTGTTACCATAGCAATTTTTGTAAAATTTTGG